>CANQKJ010000156.1 GCA_947624465.1 uncultured Oscillospiraceae bacterium | reverse complement strand
GGAGTCCATCTGCCGGGTGGCCCAGATGGGCCGCGCCAGCGGTATGCACCTGGTCATCGCCACCCAGCGTCCCTCCTCCGACGTCATCACCGGCCTGATGAAGGCCAACATCCCCAGCCGCATCGCCTTCGCGGTGGAGGGGGCCGTCAACTCCCGCATCATCCTGGACACCACCGGCGCGGAGAAGCTGGTGGGCAAGGGCGATATGCTCTACGCCCCCCTGGGTCAGGACCGGCTGAGGGTCCAGGGCTGCTTCATCTCCGAGGAGGAGGTGGCCAACGTGGTGGAGTTCGTCAAGGAGGGGACTTCCGCCCGGTACGACGAGGAGGTCATGCACGAGATCGAGCGCAGCGCCGAGGAGAAGGAAAAGGCGGCCAAGGGCGTGGGAGGCTCCGACCCCTCCGCCGCGGACGACGACTACGACGAGCTGCTCCCCGCCGCCATCGACGTGGTGCTGGAGGTGGGACAGGCCTCCGTGTCCATGGTCCAGCGCCGGCTGAAGCTGGGCTACGGCCGGGCCGCCCGCCTGGTGGACCAGATGGAGGAGAAGGGGGTCGTGGGGCCCTTCGAGGGTTCCAAGCCCCGGCAGTTGCTCATCACCAAGGAGCAGTGGGCGGAGATGCAGTACAGGCAGGATATGGTCCCCGGCCCCGTGCCCGAGGAGTTCCCCTACGAGGGGGACGCCGTGGAGCAGGACCGGGATATGCCGCCCTTCGAGGAATAAACGCGAAAGGACTCCCTCTCCGTGTGGAGAGGGAGTCCTTCTATGCGTTTACCAGAACCAGCGGGTGGTCTGGCGGCTGTCCACCACATCCAGCATGGCGGAGAGCATCCGGGCGCCCTCGGAGCGGGTCAGGGGCTCGGCCAGCGTGACGTTTGCCGGGAGAACGGACACCGCCTCCATGTTGGTGACGGACTGGGCGGCCCAGGCGGGGGCGGCCGCGGCGGTCTCGGAGGCGAAAGCGGGGGAGGTCACGTCCCCCACCGCCAGCAGCCGGTCGATGAGGACGGCGGCCTCGGCGCAGGTGATGGGGGCGTCGGGGTTGAACACGGCCTGGCCCGCCTCGTTCTGGCTGCCCCGGACCGTACCGCTGACCAGGGCGGCGGACACATAGCCCTTGGCCCAGGCGGAGATGCCCTCGTCGTCATAGAAGCCGGTGAGAGACACGTTTTCCAGCGGCGCCGCGCCCGCCGCGTCCATGGCCAGGGTCAGGAACTCCTCCCGGGTGAAGGTGTCCTCCGGGTCGAAGCAGTACAGCGGACCCACCTGCCGGCCCACGTAGATCCCCTCCTCCGCCAGATGGAGGGCGGCGTAGTGGCCGGGGTCGCCGGACAGATCGGAATAGGTGACCTTGGTGGACTGCTTTTGGATGGTGATCTTCACCTTGGCCGGCTCGGAGGTGTTGCCCAGGGCGTCGATGGCCACGTAGGTGAAGGAGTCCTTGCCCTTTTTGCCCTCATAGGGGGTGTACCAGAAGGCGGCGGGGTCGTTCTCGTCCAGGGTGATCTGGCCCCGGGCGGGGGGATCCACCACCTGGAAGGAGACCAGGTCGCCCTCCGGGTCCACGGCGGCGAACCGGCCGGTGATGGCCACCCCCTTGTAGGTGGTCAGCTCCAGGTCCTCGGCGATGGGGGCGGCGTTGGCCGCCTCCTTGTTGGTGAGGGTCAGGGCCGCGGCGGGCATGGCGAGGGCCGCGGTCAGGCACAGGGTGAGCAGTAGAATACGGGATCTCACGGGGAAAGCCTCCTAACTTGTGATAGTGCTGATAGCTTTCTCCAAAGAGGGAAAAAGTATGCGGGAGGTTTCCGGGTTTGGAAACCTCCCGCGGGGAGACGGTCAGAGCTGGCTCCGGTCCCGAAGCCAGCTGGGCAGCGGCCGCATCTTGATGCCCGACACGACGCCCATGGCAATGAACAGGGTGAGGGTGGAGGTGCCGCCGTAGCTGAAAAAGGGGAGGGTGAGGCCCACCACCGGCAGCACATACAGGCACATCCCCACGTTGATGATGGTCTGGACCATGAGCATCCCGGCGATGCCCATGGAGATATAGGCGGACAGATGGCTCTTGGCCCGGCGGGACACCCACACGCACCGGCAGATGATGGTCAGAAGCACCAGCAGCACCGCGCAGCAGCCGATCAGCCCGAACTCCTCCCCGCACACGGCGAAGATCTCGTCGGTGTACCGGGCGGGCAGGTCGCCGGGGATCTTCGACTGGGTGATGGCGCCCTTCAGATAGCCCTGGCCGGTGAGCTGGCCCGAGCCGATGGCCCGGATGGACTGGCCCTGCTGCCAGCCCCGGTCCTGGGGATCCAGGTCGTGGTCGAACACCACCCGGATGCGCTTGATCCGGTAGTCGTCCCAGAACCTGGTGTTGGGCAGGACGAGGACCCAGAGGGGGACCACCGTCCCCACGATGGCGGCGGAGCCCCCCAGGAACCACCACTTGCTCACGCCGCCCTCCCAGGCCATGATGACGAACAGGCCCAGGTAGACCAGCACCATGCCGAAGTCCCCGGACAGCACCGCCAGCAGGCCGGCGAACAGCACGGTGAGCAGCACATATTTCACCAGGGCGGAGAATTTGCCCACGCCCTTGCCCTTCTGCCGCTCCCGGTTCATCAGCCAGGCCAGCACCACGATATAGGCCAGCTTGGCGATCTCTCCCGGCTGGAAGCCGATGGGGATGCCGGGGAAGTACACCCAGCTCTTGTTGCCGCCGATCTCCCGGCCAAAGGGGATGATGAGCAGGATGACAAAGAGGCCCAGGGCCAGGAACACCCACCACCACCGCTCCATCAGGTACTCGATGTCCACGAAGGTGATCCAGATGTACAGCACGACGCCCAGAAGGATGAACACCGCCTGTTTGATGAAATCCTGCCGGAGGAAGGAGGTATACACCGACTCCTTGTATCGGGTGGCGGAGTAGATCAGCACCAGCCCCATGAGGGAGGCCAGCACGCACAGCCCCAGCAGCACCACGTCCCCCTTGTGCCAGAACTCCTTGAGGGTCTCCACCGGGCGCAGGAACAGGTCGGCCAGGGCGGAGCCCAGGCTCTTGATGGTGGACTTGCGCTTCGGCACGGGCTTCGCCCCCTTTCCGGTGATAAAATCGCAAATTAGTATAGCACATTTCCGCCGGATATGCTATACTGTTTTGAAAGAGTTTACAAATGGGAGTGTTTTGACGCGATGGAATACATCACCCACAGCCGGGCGGAGACCGAGACCCTGGGAGAGCGTCTGGGGGCGCGGCTGTCCGCCGGGACGGTGGTGGCCTTCACCGGCGACCTGGGGGCGGGGAAGACCGCCTTTGTCTCCGGCATGGCCCGGGGTCTGGGGATCGGCGAGCGGGTGACCAGCCCCACCTTCACCATCGTCAACGAGTACGAGGGGGGCAGGCTCCCCCTGTTCCACTTCGATATGTACCGGCTGGAGGGGGCCGACGAGCTGTTCCACATCGGCTGGGAGGACTATCTGGCCCGAGGGGGCGTGTGCGCCGTGGAGTGGAGCGAGAACGTGGCGGAGGCCATCGAGCCGGACGCCATCCGGGTGGACATCCGCCGGGGCCCGGGGGACGACGATAGGGTCGTTACCATTGAGGGAATTTAAAGGGCGGAGAAAATCCCCCGCCTCGCTTTGCTCGGCACCCCCTTTTGCGAAAGGGGGCTTGGTGCGTGATACGCACCGCGGCGCAGGCAACGTACCAAGGCTCCCTTCGCAAAGGGAGCTGGCAGCCCGAAGGGCTGACTGAGGGTTTTCTCCACAAAATTGCCAACACAAAGGAGGCGCGCCTATGAGAACATTGGCCCTGGAGACCTCCGCCGTCTGCGCCTCGGTGGCGGTGACGGAGGACGAGAGGCTCATCGCCCAGTCCTTTCAGAACAGCGGCCTGACCCACTCCGCCACCCTGATGCCCATGGTCTCCGATCTGCTGAAAAACGCGGGCCTAAAGCTGGAGGACATGGACGTGGTGGCCGTGGCCGCGGGGCCGGGGTCCTTCACGGGGGTGCGCATCGGCGTGGCCGCCGCCAAGGGCCTGGCCTGGCCGGGGGACAAGCCCTGCGCCCCCTGCTCCACCCTGGAGTCCATGGCCTGGCCCTTGGTCCATATGGGCGGGGAGATCTGCGCCGTCATGGACGCGAGAAGGGATCAGGTCTACGCCGCCCGGTTCCAGGCGGAGGGCGGGAAGCTCACTCGGCTCAGCGAGGACGGGGCGGTCAGCCTGGACGAGCTGGCGGATCAGGCAAAAATTTCGGGGAAAACGCAAATTCTGGTTGGAGACGGCGCGCTTTTGTGTTATAATGGCTTTCAGGAGCGGGGGACGCCCGCCGTATTGGCGCCGCCCCACCTGCGGGACCAGTCCGCCTATGGGGTGGCCCTGTGCGCCCTCCGGCTGGCGGGGGAGGGGAAGCTGGTCTCCGCCGCCGCCATGGCCCCCGCCTATCACCGGCTCAGCCAGGCCGAGCGGGAGCGGCTGGAGCGGATCAACTCACAAAACCAATAAGAGGAGAGGTTTTTACTATGGAAGGCAAAGTACACGTACTGGATCACCCCCTGCTGCAGCACAAGCTGACCATCCTGCGCAACAAGGACACCGGCGTGAAGGAGTTCCGGGAGATCGTCTCCGAGATCGCCATGCTGGAGTGTTACGAGGCCACCCGGGACCTCCAGCTGGAGGACGTGGAGGTGGAGACTCCCATCACCACCGGGACCTTCAAGGCCCTGTCCGGCAAGAAGCTGGCCATCGTCCCCATCCTGCGGGCCGGCCTGGGCATGGTGGACGGCATCCTGAACCTGATCCCCTCCGCCAAGGTGGGCCACATCGGCCTGTACCGGGACCCGGAGACCCATCTGCCTGTTGAGTATTACTGCAAGATGCCCCCCGACATCGCCGAGCGGGACGTGATCGTGCTGGACCCCATGCTGGCCACCGGCGGCTCCGCTGCCGCCGCCGTTACCTTCATCAAGGGCTACGGCTGCAAGAGCGTGAAGCTGATGAACATCATCGCCGCCCCCGAGGGCATCGCCGCCGTCCAGAAGGACCACCCCGACGTGGACATCTATGTGGCCGCCGTGGATCAGGGCCTCAACGACCACGCCTACATCGTCCCCGGCCTGGGAGACGCCGGCGACCGCATCTTCGGCACCAAGTGAGTTCTGAGAGGAGGACGACGCCGTGAAATGCCCATTTTGCGCCCATCTGGAGAGCAAGGTGGTGGACTCCCGCCCCGCCGAGGAGGGGAGCAGCATCCGCCGCCGCCGGGAGTGCCTGGCCTGCCACA
>CANQKJ010000155.1 GCA_947624465.1 uncultured Oscillospiraceae bacterium | reverse complement strand
GTCGGTCACGTCGGTGAAGGCACTGCCGCCGGACACGGAGGGCTTTTCGGCGGCCCGCCACAGGAAGGTCACCGCCTGGCCGCGGGTGCAGGTGCCGTTGGGGTCAAAGACGGTGGGAGACTTGCCGTCGGTGACGCCGTTCTCCACCGCCCAGAGGACCGCCTTGTAATAGTAGGCGCTGGGGTCGGTCACGTCGGTGAAGGGGCTCACCGTGGACTTGGGTTCCGGCTCATCGTAGGCCCGCCACAGGAAGGTGACGATCTGGGCGCGGGTGCAGTTCCCGTCAGGGTCGAAGATGGTGGGGCTTTTGCCGTCGGTGACGCCGTTCTCCACCGCCCAGGCCACCGCGTCGGCGTAGTAGGCGCCGGGCTTCACGTCGGTGAAGGCGGGGGCCTCAGGGACCACCGGGCCGGGGCCGGGGTCGGCGGTGCCGCCGTTGTAATGAACGGTGGCCCCGTCCAGGCAGGCCATTTCCTGCCCGCCATCCGCAAAGCTGAGTGGCTCATAAGTGTTGCAAATGATGTTGTCCCACTGTTCCTTGCTCCCGCTGTAATACACGTCGCTCAGATTTTCGCATCCCAAAAAAGCGCTGTCTCCAATGCTGGTCACGCTGGCAGGGATGGTCACGCTGGTCAGCGATTCGCACCCCAAAAAGACGCCGTACTCAATGCTGGTCATGCTATCCGGGATCGTCACATCGGTCAACGAAAAACAATAGAAGAAAGCACTCTCTCCTATGCTGGTCACGCTGTTGGGGATGATCATGTCACTCAACGACTCGCAGCCCTGAAAAGCCAAGTTCCCAATGGTGATCACGCTGTTGGGAATGGTAACGCTGGTCAGTGAAGAACAAAGGAAAAAGGCGCCTTCCCCAATGCTGGTCACGCCGTTGGGGATGGTCACGCCGGTCAGCGATCCGCAGCCCACAAAAGCAAAATCCCCAATGCTGGTCACGCCGTCGGGAATGACTACGTTCCCGCCTTTGCCGGTGTATCCGGTGAGGACCCCGTTCTCGATCACAAAACCGCCGGTATTATCAGAGCCATGGTCGGAGGTTTTGGCAAAGTGGATCGTAGCGATAGTCAAGCCGCTGTTGCCAGCACCAATGTCGATGGCAGACCAGTCCGCCTCAGAGCCGCCATAATACACATCGCTCAGGTTTAGGGTCCTGTCGTCAAAAATATTATCGACCCTACCAAACGCGTATTCTCCAATGCTGATCACGCTGGCAGGAATCGTCACGCTGGTCAGTGAGAAACAATTCAAAAAAGCATAGTTCCCAATGCTGGTCACGCTGTCGGGGATCGTCACGCTGGTCAACGGGCAATAAGAAAAAGCCCCGACCCCGATGTTGGTCAAGTTGGCGGACAGTGTGATACTGGACAAACCAGAGCAACGCTCAAAGGCTCCGGCGCCAATGGTGGTCACACTGTCAGGCAGTGTGACGCTGGATAAACCGGAGCAGCTCCCAAAAGCTCCGGCACCAATGGTAGTCACACTGTCAGGCAGCGAAATACTTTGCAGCCAGTCGCAACCGGCGAACGCCCCATCGCCGATGGTGGTCACACCATTTGAAATGGTCACGCTTTGCAGATACTCGCAGAATGAGAAAGCCCTCTCGCCGATAACGGTCACACTGGCGGGGACGTTATAAGCTTCGACTGTGGCGGGCACGGAGAGCAATACGGTTTTCGCTTTGTTGAACAGAACGCCCTGGCTGTCGCTGCTTAACGCCTGACTGCCCGAATTGACGGTGACGACAGCTCCGTTCATAGCGCGCGCCCCAACGCTGGTCACGCTGGCCGGCAGTGTGATACGGGTCACCCCGCTGTATGCAAACGCCTCGTCCATAATGGTGGTCACGCCGTTGGGGATCGCCACGCTGGTCAATGAGTAGCAACCGGAAAAAGCATCTTCGCCGATGGTAGTTACGCTGCCTGGAATGGTGACGCGGGTCAAATCGCTGCAAGCGAAAGCATTGTTTCCAATCGTAGTTACGCCGGACTCGATCACCACGGTGTCACAGGGGGCTTCAATGTATCCCTTGTCAATGTCGAGTATCCCCGTGATCAGAGCGGTCCACGGGGCCGTCGATTCGGTCCCGATAACTTGGCCGTGCGACACCTCTTCGGTTGTGTAGTCATACATGGGTCCGGTGCCGCTGATGGTGACCGTTTTTTTGGAGAGGTCGGCTTTCCAGGTCAGGTTGTCGCCGCACTTGCCGGAAGTAGGCGACGCCGCGAACGCGGCGGGGACCATTGCCATCACCATGACGGCGGCCAGGAGCAGTGCCAGGATGCGTTTCTTCATGTGTTTTCCTCCTCGTTGAAATAAGTGTACTTTTACAAACTTATTTTTTGACAAGGTTTCAGCCTTAGAAAATGCTTGATTTTTCCGCTTTTTTGTGCTATTTTGAACTTGACAGATTTCCCCATGGGAATTTGTAAAAGTACACTTTTCCAAACTTTTCGTGCATCCCCGACACCCACATTTTCAAACTTTCGACAAGGAAGGAGCCGCCCTCTCGGGCGGCTCCTGTTTTCCATGTGGGGCTGGCGCTCATTTGAACACCCGGTTGAAGTCCCGGGGCATTTTGGCGGTGAAGGTGACGGGTTCCCCGGTGAGGGGGTGGAGGAAGGACAGCTCGTTGGCGTGGAGGCACAGCCGCCCGATGGGGTTGGTCCGGGCGCCGTACTGCTTGTCCCCGGCGATGGGGCAGCCCTTTTCCTTCATGTGGACCCGGATCTGGTTCTTGCGGCCGGTGTCGATGGAGATGTCCAGCAGGGAGTAGCCGTTGCCGGACCTTTTGATCTCGTAGTTGGTGATGGCCTCTTTGGCGTTGGGGCCGGGGGTCCCGGAGAAGGACAGGTGGGTCTCGGTCTCGATGAGCCAGCTGCGGATGGTGTCCCGCTCCGGCTTGGGGACCCCCTCCACCACCGCCAGATAGCCCCGGCGGGTGACGATGTCGTTCCATTTGGACTGGAACAGCTCCTTGGTCTCCGGGTCCTTTGCGAAGAGCATCACGCCGGAGGTGTCCCGGTCCAGCCGGTGGACCACGTAGACCCGGTTTTTGACGTGCCGGGTCTTCACATAGTCGGTGACGATGCGGTAGGCGGTGCGGTCCTTCTCCCGCTCATTGGCCACGGACAGCAGCTTGGCGGGCTTGTTGACGACGATGAGATGCTCGTCCTCATAGAGCAGGGGGAAGGGCAGCGCGTCGGTCCTGGGGGCGGAGAAGGCCAGGATGGTCACCGTCTGTCCGGGGGAGAGGGGCGCGTCGAACTGGGAGACGGGCCGGCCGTCCACGGCCACCAGCCGCCTGGACAGCAGGGACTTGATGTTGTTGCGGCTCTTGCCCTTCACGTGTTCCAGCAGGAAGGGGAGCAGGGCGGAGGGCTCCTCCACCGGATAATTCACGGCCTCGTGTCTGGGATTGTATTCCATGGCGGGTCCTCCTTTTGACAGCGCCTCCATTATACACGAAAACCTCCGGCTTGTCACCCTTTTTTCATGGGACAGGCAAGGGCGCGTCCCGCTTCGCATATCCTTGCCAGAGGTGATTTGTGTGTCAGACAAGGAGGGACTGCTGGAGCGGGCGGCGCGGATGCTGGACCTGCCCGCCGACGCGGTGGCCGGGGTGCCCCGCATCGAGCTGGTGGGAGACGGGGAGATGCGCATGAGTCCCCACCGGGGCATCCTGGCCTACGGCTCCGAGGAGATCCACATCTCCGGCGGGAAGGTCGTGGTGCGGGTGCTGGGGGAAAAGCTGGAGCTGCGGGCCATGACGCCGGTGGAGCTGCTGATCACGGGGCATATCCGGGTGGTGGAATTCGTGAGGTGAGGGCATGGGAAAGCTGGTCAATCTGCTGCGGGGATATGTGGAGCTAAAGGCCTCCGGCGCGTTCCCGGAGCGGCTTTTGAACCTGTGCGCCCAGGAGCAGGCAAGGTTCTGGCGTTTACAGTGGCTGGACGACACCTCCTTCGTGTTCCGCGTCTATTACCAGGACCTGGACAAGGTGCGGGGGCTGGCCGGGCGGGCCATGTGTACCCTCGACGAGCAGGGCCGGGGCGGCGGCGGGGTGACCGCGGTCAATCTGCTGAAGCGGTGGGGCTTCGTGGCGGGGCTGGCCCTCTGCCTGCTGGCGGCCACGGTGCTGTCCCGGTTCATCTGGGTCATCGAGGTCACCGGCAACGAGACGGTGTCCACCGCCGCCATCCTGTCCCAGCTGTGCCGGGTGGGGGTGAGGCAGGGGGCCTACGGCCCCGGCATCCGCCAGCGGGAGGCGGCCAACGACGCGCTGCTGGGGCTGCCGGGGCTGTCCTATCTGGCCATCAACGTATACGGGGCCAGGGCGGAGATCATCGTCCGGGAGGCGGACGACCCCCCGGAGGTGATGGACGAGTCCACCCCGGCCGATGTGGTGGCGGCGGCGGACGGCATCATCGAGGAGATCCAGCCGGAGAGCGGCAGGGCGCTGTTCGCCGACGGGGACGTGGTGGCGCGGGGGGAGGTGCTCATCACCGGGGACATGGAGCTGTACCCGACCGGGAGCCAGGAGCCCAACGGGCGGCTGCTGGTGCGGGCGGCGGGACTGGTGCGGGCCCGTACCTGGCGCACGCTGGAGGAGACCATCCCCCTCACCGCCATGGTGAAGGAGTATACCGGGGAGGAGGTCACCCGGTACGCCCTGGACTGTCTGGGCGGCAGATGGGAAATTTTCAAAAACAGTAGCATTTCTGACACCAGATATGATAAAATAACAGAAACGGCTCCGGTGACCCTGTTTGGGGCGGAGCTGCCGGCCCGGACCGTCACCACCACCCTGCGGGGCTACACCCTGCGGGAGGAGCCCATCGACCAGGAGGCGGCGGAGGAGACGCTGCGGGAACTCCTGACGGAGCGGCTGGACCGGCTCATGGCCGCCCGGGGCGGAGAGGTCCTCCGCACCGATTTCGCGGCCCGGGTGGCGGAGGGAAAGCTCACCGTCACCCTGCTGGCGGAGTGCCGGGAGGAGATCGGCCGCACGGTGGAACTGCCGGGGGAGTCCGGCTGGCGGGAGATCGGCGGCCCGTCCCCGGAGGGAGCGGAATAGAGAGGCGGGGGATATACCAATGATAGAGCAGAGCATCAGCATCGAGCGGATGGAGCAGGCGGTGAACCTGTTTGGCGCCTTTGACGAGAATATCCGCATCATCGAGCGGGAACTGGACGTGACGGTGGTGAACCGGGAGTCCAGCCTGAAGATCTCCGGCGAGGGCGAGAACGTCATGCTGGCGGTGAAGGCCATCCAGGGCCTGC
>CANQKJ010000154.1 GCA_947624465.1 uncultured Oscillospiraceae bacterium | reverse complement strand
TGGGGGGCGCGGTGGTCATGAACGCCGGGGCCTACGGCGGGGAGATGTGCCAGGTGGCGGAGTCCGTCACGGTGATGGACCGGCGGGGGAGCGTGGAGACCATCCCCAACGCCGCCTGTGACTTTGCCTACCGCCACTCCGCCTTTGAGGACGGGACGCGGCTGATCCTGTCAGTGAGATTCGCTTTACAGCCAGGGGACCGGGCGGAGATCAAGGCCAAAATGGATGACCTCAACGCCCGCCGGCGGGAGAAGCAGCCGCTGGAGTACCCCAGCGCCGGCTCCACCTTCAAGCGCCCGGCGGGACATTTCGCCGCCGCCCTCATCGACCAGTGCGGCCTGAAGGGCCTGCGGGTGGGGGGCGCCCAGGTGTCGGAGAAGCACGCGGGGTTCGTCGTCAACGCCGGCGGGGCGACCTGCGCGGATATCCTCAGGCTGATGGATCTGGTGAGAGAGCGGGTATTCAGGGATACCGGCGTGGAGCTGGAGCCGGAAGTGCGCCTGCTGAAATAAGGAGGGAGCGCGCGTGGAATTTTTGATCGTGTCCGGCCTGTCCGGGGCGGGGAAGTCCACCGTCATATCCATATTGGAGGACAGCGGCTTTTTCTGCGTAGACAATCTGCCCCCTGTGCTGATCCCCAAGTTCGCCGAGGTGTGCATGGCGGGCACGGGGGCCTATGAGCGGGTGGCCATGGTGTGCGATATTCGGGGCGGCGAGAACTTCGACGGCCTGTTCGACGCCCTGGACGCGCTGGTGGCCATGAAGTTCCCCTATAAGATCCTGTTCGTGGAGGCGGACGACGCCACCATCCTCCAGCGCTATAAGGAGACCCGCCGCCTCCACCCCCTGCTGGCGGAGGCGGGCAGCCTCATCCAGGCGGTGGAGCGGGAGCGGGCCGTCATGGCCCCGGTGCGGGCGCGGGCGGACTACACCATTTCCACCTCCTCCCAGCCGGTAAAAAAGCTGCGGGGCCAGATCCTGGATATGTTCGGCCCGGGGGGCGCCACGGGGACGGAGATGAGCGTCACCGTCACCTCCTTCGGCTTTAAGTACGGCCTGCCCCTGGAGGCCGACCTGGTGTTCGACGTGCGCTTTCTCCCCAACCCCTTTTACGTCCAGGAGCTGAGAAACCAGACCGGCCTGGACGCCGGGGTGCGGGACTTTGTGTTCGCCTGCCGGGAGACGGGGGAGTTCATGGAGCGGCTTCAGTCTCTGCTGGCCTTTCTGCTGCCCCACTTCGTGGAGGAGGGCAAGAGCGCCCTGGTGATCGCCGTGGGCTGTACCGGCGGGCGGCACCGCTCGGTGGCCATCACGCGCTGACGGAATTCATCCAGGGTCTGGGCTACGCCGCCTCTGAGACCCACCGGGATATGACGAGGGCGTGACCATGGCGATGAAACGGCAAAGCGGCCCCTCCGTGGTGGCCATCGGGGGAGGGACGGGGCTGTCCACCCTCCTGCGGGGCATGAAATTCTATGTGAACGATCTGACCGCCATCGTCACCGTGGCGGACGACGGGGGAGGCTCCGGCGTCCTCCGGGAGGACCTGGGTATGCCGCCTCCCGGCGACATCCGCCACTGTATGGAGGCCCTGGCCGACACAGAGTCCCTCATGCAGCAGCTGTTGGCCTACCGCTTTCCCGACGGGCGGCTGGCGGGCCAGGCCTTCGGCAACCTGCTGCTGGCGGCCCTGAACGGCGTGTCCGACTCCTTCGATCAGGCGGTGGCCCGGATGGGGGAGGTGCTGGCCATCACCGGCCGCATCCTGCCGGTGACCAACGCCGACGTGAAGCTGGAGGCCACCTTTGACAACGGCACCAGCGTGTGCGGGGAGTCCAAGATCGCCGACTTCAAAAAGAAACAGGCCTGCCGCATCCACCACGTCCGCCTGCTGCCGGAGCGCTCGCAGGCCCTGCCCGACGCGCTGGAGGCCATCCGGCGGGCCGACCTGATCCTGCTGGGTCCCGGCAGTCTCTACACCAGCGTCATCCCCAACCTGCTGGTGGAGGGCATCTCCGACGCCATCCGGGACAGCCGGGCGCTGAAGATCTATATCTGCAACATCATGACCGAGGACGGCGAGACCGAGGGCATGACCGCCGCCGACCACCTGGCCGCCCTGCTGGAGCACGGCGGGCCGGGACTGGTGGATCTGTGCCTGTGCAACTCCGCCCCCATCGGCGGCGAGCTGCTGGAGCGCTACTCCCAGGAGGACGCCGAGCCGCTGAAGGTGGACCGGAGGGAGATCGAGGCCCTGGGCGCGGAGCTGCAAATGCGCTCCCTGGTGGAGGACGGCGGACAGTACGCCCGCCACTCCGCCGACCGGGTGGCCCAGGTGGTGCTGGATCTGTACCATCAGCGGGCGGAGACCCGCATTTTCTGAGGGATAACAGAGGAAAGGGGGGAGGGGCGGTGGCCTTTTCCGCCGAGGTAAAACAGGAGCTGTGCCGCCAGCCCCTCCGCCGCCGGTGCTGCGCCCAGGCGGAGGCCTACGGCGTGCTGCTCTACGCCAACACCTTCCACAGCCGGCAGGCCCGGATCATCACCGAGTCCGCCGCGCTGAAGGAGCGGCTGCCCAAACTCTTTTACCGGGCCTTCAAGCTGGAGTTCGATCAGGTCCCGGAGGGGGAGGGCAAGGGCTCCTTCCTCCTGGAGGATCCGGACAAGCTGCGGACCGTCTTTGAGACCTTCGGCCTGGAGTGGCCCGACTCCCTGTCCCTTCATATCAACCTGTCCCTGCTGGAGGAGGACCACTGCCGTGCCGCCTTCCTCCGGGGGGCCTTCCTGGCGGGGGGATCGGTCACCGACCCCATGAAGAGCTACCACCTGGAGCTGGCCACCTCCCACTACCATGTGGGGCGGGAGACCCCGGCCCTCCTCCACGAGGCGGGCTTCTCCCCCAAGCTCACCACCCGGAAGGGGAACCAGATCGTCTACTTCAAGCAGTGCGACCATATCGAGGACTTCCTCACCGCCATCGGCGCCCCCGTGTCCGCCATGGAGGTGATGAACGCCAAGCTGGAGCGGGATCTCCGGGGCAGCGTCAACCGCCAGGTGAACTGCGACAGCGCCAACGCCGACAAGACGGTGGCCGCCGCCGCCGAGCAGGTGGCCGCCATCCAGCGGCTGGAGGAGGCGGGCCGCCTGGCCTCCCTGCCGGACAAGCTCCGGGAGGCCGCCCGGCTCCGGCTGGACAACCGGTCGCTGGCCCTGTCCCAGCTGGCCGCCCTGTGCGACCCGCCGGTGTCCAAATCGGCGCTGAACCACCGCCTGAGAAAGCTGCTGGAACTGTCCCAAACCGTCTGACCTTACAGAGGAGGCGCCGCCCATGTCCTTCGTCCATCTCCATCTGCATACGGAATACTCCCTGCTGGACGGCGCCTGCCGCATCAAGGAGCTGGTGGCCCGGCTGAAGGAGCTGGGCCAGACCGCCTGCGCCATCACCGACCACGGGGTCATGTTCGGCGCCATCGACTTCTACCGGGCCTGCAAGGCGGAGGGCATCAAGCCGGTCATCGGCTGCGAGGTCTACGTGGCCCCCCGCACCCGGTTCGACCGGGTCCACGAGCTGGACTCCTCCGCCCGGCACCTGGTGCTGCTGTGCCGGAACGAGACCGGCTACCGCAACCTGTCCTATATGGTGTCCAAGGCCTTTGTGGAGGGCTTCTACATCAAACCCCGGGTGGATATGGACCTGATGCGGGAGCACCACGAGGGGCTGATTGCCCTGTCCGCCTGCCTGGCCGGTGAGATACCGAGACGGCTCCGCAACGGCGACTATGAGGGGGCGAAAGCCCACGCCCTGGAGATGCGGGACCTGTTCGGGGAGGACGGCTACTACCTGGAGCTCCAGGACCACAAGCTGCCCGAGCAGCAGGCGGTCATCGCGGGCATCCTGCGCCTCCATGAGGAGACCGGCATCCCCGTGGTGGCCACCAACGACGCCCACTACCTTCGCCGGGAGGACCACGCCATGCAGGACACCCTCATGTGCATCCAGACCGGCAAGCTGCTGGAGGACCGGGACCGGATGCGCTTTGAGACGGAGGAGTTCTATGTCAAGAGCGAGGAGGAGATGCGCGCCCTGTTCCCAAACTGCCCGGAGGCCGTGGACAACACGGCGAAGGTGGCGGAGCTGTGCGATCTGGAGTTCGAGTTCGGCAAATACCACCTGCCCGAGTTCAAGCTCCCGGAGGGGGAGACCGACGGGGACGCCTACTTTGAAAAGCTCTGCTGGAAAGGCTTTGACGACCGCTACCCCGGCGGCTCCGACGAGTACAAAGACCGCCTCCGCTACGAGATGGGCATCATCCGGCAGATGGGGTTCGTGGACTATTTCCTCATCGTGTCCGACTTCATCGGCTACGCCAAGGGGGAGGGCATCCCGGTGGGGCCGGGGAGAGGCTCCGCCGCCGGGTCCATGGTGGCCTACTGTATGCACATCACCGAGGTGGACCCCATGCGGTACGGTCTGTTCTTCGAGCGGTTCCTGAACCCGGAACGGGTCACCATGCCCGACATCGACATCGACTTCTGCATCCGCCGCCGGCAGGAGGTCATCGACTATGTGGCCCGGAAGTACGGGGAGGACCACGTGTCCCAGATCGTCACCTTCGGCACCATGAAGGCCAAGGCCGCCGTCCGGGATGTGGCGCGGGTGATGAACCTGCCCTACGCCGACGCGGACAACATCGCCAAGCAGATCCCCTTCTCCCTGGACATGACCCTGGACAAGGCCCTGGCCCTGTCCAAGCCCTTCTCCGACCTGTACGAGGGCGACCCCAAGGTCAAAGAGGTGGTGGATATGGCCCGCCGCCTGGAGGGGATGCCCCGCAACGCCTCCACCCACGCCGCCGGGGTGGTCATCACCCGCCGACCGGTGTATGAGTACGTGCCCCTGGCCACCAACGACGGCGTACCCGTCACCCAGTACACCATGGTCACCCTGGAGCAGCTTGGCCTGTTGAAGATGGACTTTTTGGGCCTGCGCAACCTGACCATCCTGGACGACGCGGTGAAGATGGTCCAAAAGACCGACCCCGGCTTTAAGCTGGCCGATATCCCGGACGACGACCAGGATGTGTTCAAAATGCTGGCCGACGGCAGGACCTCCGGCGTGTTCCAGATGGAGTCCGCCGGCATGACCGGCGTCTGCACCGGCCTGCGCCCCAAGTCCATCGAGGACATCTGCGCCATCATCGCCCTGTACCGGCCGGGGCCCATGGACTCCATCCCCAGGTTCCTGGCCTGCGCCGCCGACCCAAAGCTGATCTCCTACAAGCACCCCTCTCTGGAGCCCATCCTGTCCACCACCTACGGCTGCATCGTCTACCAGGAACAGGTCCTCC
>CANQKJ010000153.1 GCA_947624465.1 uncultured Oscillospiraceae bacterium | reverse complement strand
GCACAGTCCTGACGCCCTTTTCCAGGTCAAATCCGAAGTTCTGCCGGACGATCTCGATCTGTCCCCGGTCCTCCAGGGTGGCCGTCTGGGCGGTGCAGTTCAGGTTGGAGCCCAGGCGGGTGGTCAGGTCGTAGCCGTAGACTCCCTGATTTTTGGTGTGGGTGCAGTAGAAGTCGTAACTGCCCTCCTTCCGCATGGACGCGGTCAGCTCCACGCTTCCCCCGGCGGGGACGATGACCTCCGCCTCCAGCCAGAACACACGGTCATGACCCAGCACCTCGTTCTCCTCCAGCTGGCCGGAGTCATACCGCATGGCGCCGCTGTCCGCCAGGGGACCGTCGGTGATGATCCACTCCTTGAACAGACCGAAGAACATCTCGAACTCCACGGCGGCGCTGTTCTCGCCGTCCCAGCTGTCGAAGATCTCTCTGGCCGCCTGACGCAGGATGCTCTCCAGATCGGTCTCGTACTTGTTGATGGCCGCTCCGCCCTCAACAGGCTGCCAGCCGCCCCGGCCGGTGGTGACATAGCCCTGGAGCGTCAGATCCTGAATGTCCCCGCCCACCACGATGAGACGGTCCCCGTGGCCGTCCTGCTCTTCGGGAATGGTGAGCCACCGCTCCATCTCCCCGGTCTCCCAGTTCCAGCTGCCTCCGTCGGAGCCGGTGGTCAGCACCCTGCTGCGCTCCGTGTCCTGCCAAAAGGTCAACTTGATATTCGGGCGGGGATCGCCCGCCTCCTTGTTTTCTCCGTTGGCCCAGAGGTCGGTGAACTCATAGACGATGGCCGTTGTCCCGCTGAGATCGGGGTAGGCTCCCAGAGCGCTTTGCAGATAGGTCCCGCCGGCCAGGGCGTCCCGGTAGTCCTCCCAGTTTCCGGGGCGGGCCAGATTCAGGCTGCCCGCCTCCACTGGGGTGACCAGATTGCCTCCCACGCCCCCCATGTAGCCGCCCACATATTCCCCGGCATACAGGGTGGTCTCCAAGGTTTTGCCGTCCGCGGTGAGGGCGGGCCGGTACACGTCCAGGGTGCTCAGCGCCCCGGCGAAGGGGTAGAGGACGGTCAGGTTCTGGTCTTTATCGCCGGCATTGGTCAGGGTGTAGGTGTCGGTGACCAGGATGTCGCTGGAGGACCGCCAGAGCTCCAATTCGTCGTCCCACACCTTTTCCCAGGGGGAGAAGTCCAGGGTGACGTTCCGCTCCGCGGTGACGGCGTCGTTCTCCTCCCGCAGGGTCAGGGGGAATACCGGCCCGGCGTAGCTCATAAAGGTGCTGGGACCCGCTGCCGCCGGATCGACGCCGGAGCCGCCGGCGTTGCCGCCGAGCGGCAGGCCGGGGATCACGCCGGTGAGCATCCCCCCGCCCACGATGACCACCGCCAGGCAGGCCGCCAGGGCGGTCCACCGCAGCCAGTGGATCTTCTTTTTGGCCGGGATATCCTCCCCGGCCTCGTCGATGTATTTCCCGTCGATGCCGCCCAGCTGGGCCAGCAAATTCAAACTCCGTTCGCTCATATCGTGACGCCCTCCTGTTCCAGGGCCCGCTTCAGGCCGTTCCGCAGGCGGAACAGCCGCTGGGCCAGATTGTTGGGGGAGACGCCCCGGCGCTTGGCCAGCTCGTCCACCCGGTCCCCGTACCAGTACCGGCGGACGAACAGCACCCGGTCCTCTTTGGAGAGAGTCCCCAGCCATTTGTCGATGGCGGCGGCGGTCTCATTGCCCTGGGCCGCCGCCTCCGCGCTGGGAGCGGCGGGCAGGCAGTCCTCCAGCTCGGCGGTGAGGGAGGCTGTCTCTCCGCTCCGGCGCTGGGCGGCGCGCTCCCGCCAGCGGTCGATGGCCAAATTCCGCGTGATCTTCCCCAGATAGGCCCGCAGCGAGCGGGGCCGCTGGGGCGGCACGGTGTCCCACACCCGGTGCAGGGCGTCGTTCAGGCACTCCTGGCCGTCCTCCACGCTGCCCAGCAGCCGGGCGGCGACGGACTGGCAGGCCGCGCCGTACTTGTTTTGCAGCTCCGAGATGGCCTGGGAATCCCGCGACCAGAACAGTTCCACGATGGCGCTGTCCTCCATGGGCGCTCCTCCTTTCTCGCGTGCTGTGAAGGTCCTTCACCCTGAAAGACGGATTTTTCACCTCCATATTACGGGAAAAAGCGGGCGGCGGCAACAATTTTTTCAGGAGGGCCGGCCACTTCTTTCCTCCGCCGGCCAAACCATCCAATTCCCGCCGCGCATAAAATCGCCCGGCCTCCACATCCTTGAAGGGAGAATGATTTCCAAGATCGGAGGTACTCCCATGAAACAATTTGCCGCCTGTTTGCTGGCGCTTGCCCTATTATGTCCCATATCCGCCCGGACCGTCCGGGCGGAGACGGCGGAGGCCGCCGCCCCGGTGGCCATCACCGCCCCCTCCGCCGTGCTGATGGAGAAGACCACCGGAAAGATCCTCTATGAGCGGGACGCCCACACCAAATACGAGCCCGCCTCGGTGACCAAGGTGATGACCCTGCTGCTGGTGATGGAGGCCGTCGACTCCGGCTCCCTGAGCTGGGACGACACGGTGACCGCCTCCGCCTACGCCTGCTCCATGGGCGGGTCCCAGATCTGGCTGAAGGAGAACGAGCAAATGTCCGTCCACGACATGGTGAAGGCGGTGACGGTGGCCTCCGCCAACGACTGCGCCGTGGCCCTGGCGGAGCATCTGGCCGGCAGCGAGGCCGCCTTTGTGGAGCGGATGAACCAGCGGGCCAAAGAGCTGGGCATGAACGACACCACCTTCAAAAACTGCACCGGCCTGCCCGCCGAGGGGCACCTCACCTGCGCCTACGACATCGCCCTCATGAGCCGGGAGCTGATTTTGAACCACCCGTCCATCCGGGAGTTCACCACCATCTGGATGGACACCCTCCGGGACGGCGCCTTCCAGCTGGCCAACACCAACAAGCTCATCTTCTACTATGAGGGGGCCACCGGCCTCAAGACCGGCTTTACCGACTCCGCCCTGTACTGCCTGTCCGCCACCGCCGAGCGGGATGGCATGGAGCTCATCGCCGCCGTCATGCACGCCCCCACCTCCAACGACCGGTTCGAGAGCGCCAAGGCCCTGCTGAGCTACGGCTTCGCGACCTACGCCCTGACCCCGGTGTACCCGGAGGGCCCCATCCCGCCGGTGGCGGTGGAGCTGGGGCAGGCGGACACCGTCCAGCCGGTGGCGGCCCGGGAATGCTCCGTCCTGCTGGAGAAGTCCAAGAGCGGGGCGGTGACCACCCGGATGACCCTGGCGGACAGCGTGGAGGCCCCGGTGGAGCAGGGGCAGATCCTGGGCCGGCTGGAGGTCCTGGTGGACGGGGAGCCGGTGGACTCCATCGACCTGGTGGCCTCCGAGGCGGTGGAGCGGCTGTCCCTGTTCGGCATCTTCAAACAGTTTTTGTCGGGAATGTTCCTGCAGGGCTGAAAAACCGCGCTGTTTGGAAGGATCGGGAAAAACCGTCCCGCTTATTCACGGAATCTTCACAAAAGGTTTTTAAATTGTCCAACATTAGCGGGGGGAACTCTGCTATGATGACATCGTCAGGAAGCAAACCAGACACCTTCTATCCTCCCTCTCTCTCTTTTCTCAAAACGCGAACCCCTCCGGGTGACCGGAGGGGTTTTCGTTTTGTCCAAAGCGCGGCCATAAAAAAATCATCGCCCCGTCTGGGACGATGATGCGCCGGATCACACGGCTCTGCGCCGCCTGCGGTTCAGGACCCGGAACAGCCAGAGCCGGAACTTCCGCAGGTGGGTGTATTTGAATTCAGTCAGGCTCACAGGCGTTCTGCCTCCTTTCAGGGTTCGGCGGGAAAACGGACGATCTTCTTCAAGACCAGGCCGATCCTGCGCAGAAGGGATTCCTTCCGCCGGCAGGTGTTCTTATAAGCGAGCATATACATGGTGTCCTCCATTGCGGGCGGACCCGTCTCCCTCCGCGGCGAGGGACAAGCCCTTGGCTGGTTCTCCGGCCGGCGGCGTCCCGCTGACCATGGCGCATTATAGCCTGCCGCGCGGAGGTTTCATGAACAAAACATGAATGAATCATGAACGATTTGTAAATAAAAAATCCGATTTATGGGCTTCTCCAAAAATGAAACCGGTCATCCCCCTGTCCTGTTTACAGATGTTCCAAAATCGCAAAAGGCGCCCCGCTCCGCCGGTTTGGGGGAGCGGGGCGCCTTTCACACACTGGAGGGATCAGGCCAGCAGCCGGTCCAGATGGGCGGCCTTGAGGGCCTTGCACAGGGCCACGCCCAGGATGGGGGCGAAGACGGCGGCCAGGACGCCGTTCACTAAGGTGGAGGGCAGTTTTTCAATCACGATGGCCCAGCACTGGACGGCGGTGGTAAAGCCCTGTTTGACCATCCCGTTGTAGAAAAAGACCTTGACGGTGTAGACGATCATATAGCCCACGGCGGCGCAGATGGCGGACACCGACTGCGGCACATAGCCGTCCCGGCTTTTTTTCAGCAGCCGGACGAATACATAGTACAGCACCAGTCCGGCCACCAGGCCGTACAGCCCCTTGGTGAAAAAGGTGATAGGGGCCTCGTCCGCGTAGTTGGGGTTGGTCAGGTCGTACAGGAAGGACCCGAGGCCGGCGGCCGCAAAGCCCCACCCCGGCCCCAGCAGGATGCCCGACAGGGCGCACAGGATGTTGGCCAGGGTAAAGGCGGTGACGCCGCCCACGGCGATGGGCATGGTGATGCGCAGATAGTTGCTCAAAAACACCAAAGCGGTCATCATGGCGGTCAGGCACAGCTTCAGGATCAGTCTGCTCTGTTTGGATTCGTTCATAGAGATCACGCTTCCTTCACGGAAAACTTGACGTTGGCCGACGTTGGTGTTATTATACCCCCGACTGACATCATTTCCATGCCCAGTTTTCATCTTTTTTATGTGGTCAGATGGGAGGGAGACCAATGCCCGCATCCTTTCCGCTCCCCGTATTTCACGACGGCGAGCCCCTATACGACCAGCTCTACCGGCACATCGCCGCCGCCGTCCGGTCCGGGGAGGTCCCGCCGGGGACGAAGCTGCCCTCCAAGCGGCGGCTGTGCGCGCTGGCCGGGGTGAGCATGAGCACCGTGGAGACCGCCTATTCCCTGCTGGCGGCGGAGGGCTACGTGATCGCCCGGCCCCGGAGCGGCTATGTGGCGGCGAGCCTCCTGCCCCTGGCCCCGCCTCCCGCCCCCGACGTGCCCCAGCCGGCTCCGGAGGCCTCTCGCTGGAAATACGACTGCTCCACCTCCGCGGTGGATGTGTCCGCCTTCCCCTTTTCCTCCTGGGCCAGGATCACCAAGGAGGCGGTGTACGAAAACCCCGGCCTGCTCCAGCGGGGGCACCCC
>CANQKJ010000152.1 GCA_947624465.1 uncultured Oscillospiraceae bacterium | reverse complement strand
ACTGCGATTACGGGTACAATATTGAGGTGGGCGAGAACTTCTACGCCAACTATAACCTCACCGTGCTGGATGTGGGGGGCGATTACATCGGGGCCCGGTCCATCGGCGGGTTCGCCCCCCAGCTGAACCGGCCCGACACCGCGGTGCTGTACGTGGTCAACGCTTTCCGCCCCTGGTCGGACACCATCGACCACATCGACGAGACCCTGGGGAAGATTTTGGGCGTATCC
The DNA here is from genome assembly GCA_947624465.1 of uncultured Oscillospiraceae bacterium. Lineage (GTDB taxonomy): Bacteria > Bacillota > Clostridia > Oscillospirales > Oscillospiraceae > Enterenecus. Next base: position 5,165 of record CANQKJ010000152.1, on the reverse strand, counting down.
CACCTGCGGCTGGAGCAGCTGACCATCGTGTCCAACCCCAACAACGGCGCCGCCACCACGGTAGAGGAGTTCGCGGAGGGCCACCGGCGGACGGTGGAGCTGATCGGCCCCTATCTGCCCGTCACCTTCGCCTGCGTCCGGGAGGAGATCGCCGCGGAGGCTGCCGAGGCGGCGGACGTGCCGGTGCTGCCCATCCGGCTGGAACTGGTGTATCCCTGGCTGACCTGAAAGCCTTTTAAGATACAAGCAAAAAACCGGGGAAAGGAGGATCTCACATGGCAATGATCAAGGTCATCGCCGAGCGCTGCAAGAGCTGCAAGTACTGCGTGAAGTACTGCCCCAAGGGCGTGTTGGCGGTGGGCAGGAACGTCAACTCCAAGGGCTACGAGTATGTGGAGCCCGTCAATCAGGAGGCGTGTATCGCCTGCTGTATGTGCGCCCGGATCTGCCCCGACGGCGCCATCGAAGTCTATAAGTAAAAGGAGAGAAACGAACATGGCAAGAACACTGATGAAGGGCTGCGAGGCCATCGCCGAAGCGGCTGTCCGGGCCGGCTGTCGTTTCTTCGCCGGCTACCCCATCACCCCCCAGAACGAGATCCCCGAGTACTTCGCCCGGCGCCTGCCCGAGGTGGGCGGCACCTTCGTCCAGGGCGAATCCGAGGTGGCCTCCGTCAACATGGTCTACGGAGCCGCCGCCGCCGGCACCCGCAGCATGACCTCCTCCTCCTCCCCCGGCATCGCCCTAAAGAGCGAGGGCATCTCCTACTGCGCCGCCGCCCGTATCCCCATCGTCTACGCCAACATCTCCCGCGGCGGCCCCGGCGTGGGCGCCATCCAGCCCGCCCAGCAGGACTACTTCCAGGCCACCAAGGCCAGCGGCAACGGCGGCTTTGAGATGCTGGTGCTGGCCCCCTCCACCGTGCAGGAGGCCGTAGACCTCACCTACGCCGCCTTCGACTACGCCGACCGGGACCGCAACCCCGTGCTGGTGCTGGCCGACGGCGTCATCGGCACCATGATGGAGCCGGTGGAGCTGCCCCCCATGAAGACCGACGAGGAGATCGCCGCCATCAAGGCCTCCAAGAAGGCCTGGGCCTGCACCGGCCACAAGCTGGACTACGCCAACCGCGCCTGGATCCAGCCCGGCCAGTGGAACACCGTCATCATGCAGCAGGAGAACGAGAAGGCCGCCGCCCTCTACGCCTCCTGGCAGAAGGACATCCAGGTGGAGGAGTACATGATCGAGGACGCCGAGGTGGTCATTGCCGCCTATGGCATCTGCGCCCGCATCGGCAAGTCCGTGGTGGATATCTGCCGCGCCCAGGGCAAGAAGGTGGGCCTCATCCGGCCCATCACCGTCCACCCCTTCCCCTACGCCTCCTTCGACAAGATCGACTACGGCGTGTGCAAGGGCGTGCTGGATGTGGAGATGTCCATCCCCGCCCAGCTGGTCCAGGACGTGGACCTGGGCGTGAAGGGCCGCTGCCCCATCGAGACCTGCCTTTGCTCCGGCGGCAACATCATGAGCCGGGAGGCCGTCCTCGAGGCCGTGGACGCCATCCTGGCCAAGTAAGGGGGAACGAGATATGGAAAAGATCTATTCGCGCACGCTGACCATCCAGGAGGACAAGGTCTCCGGCTTCTGCCCCGGCTGTATGCACTCCACCGTGGTCAAGCTCATCGGCGAGGTCATCGACGAGCTGGGCATCATCGACAAGTCCGTGATGATCACCGGCATCGGCTGCTGCGGCCTCCACATGGACTACATCGCCTACGACACCATCACCGCCCCCCACGGCCGCGCCTGCGCCGTGGCCACCGGCATGAAGCGCACCAGCCCCGACTCCCTGATCTTCACCTACCAGGGCGACGGCGACTTCGCCTCCATCGGCCTGGCCGAGTCCGTCTCCGCCGCCAACCGGGGCGAGAACATCACCGTGATCTTCATCAACAACGGCATCTACGGCATGACCGGCGGCCAGATGGCCCCCACCACCCTGCTGGGCATGAAGGCCACCACCGCCCCCAAGGGCCGCATCGCCGAGGAGCACGGCTACCCCATGCATATGTGCGAGATCCTGAATCAGCTCACCGCCCCCCACTATCTGGAGCGGACCAGCTGCAACACCCCGCAGAACGTCATCAAGACCAAGAACGCCATCAAGAAGGCGTTCACCTACCAGCTGGAGGGCAAGGGCTTCTCCATGGTGGAGATCGTGACCAGCTGCCCCACCAACTGGGGTCTCGACCCGCTGGACGCCCTGGACTTCATCGAGCAGAAGATGCTGCCCGAGTTCCCCCTGGGCGTCATCCGGGACAAGAAGTAAGGAGGGCTGGATATGGAAACCAATCTGTGCGTGGCCGGCTTCGGCGGGCAGGGCGTCATGACCCTGGGCAAGTTCCTGGCCCAGGCCACCTGCGATTCCACCGACAAGAACGTGACCTTCTTCCCCTCTTACGGCGCGGAGCAGCGGGGCGGCACCGCCAACTGCTTCGTGGTCATCTCCGACGGGATGATCGGCGCCCCCCTGGGGGACGTGATGGACGACCTCATCGTCATGAACGGCCCCTCCCTGGTGAAGTTCCTGCCCACCCTGAAGCAGGGCGGCACCCTGTTCATCAACAGCTCCATCGTGGATGAGAAGGACGTAAACCGCCCCGACGTGAAGGTGGTCAAGGCCCCCGTCACCGAGATGGCGCTGGACATGGGCAACGCCAAGGTGCTGAACGTCATCATGCTGGGCGTGTACGTGGGCTACACCGAGGTGGTCCCCCCCGACGTGGTGTGGAGCACCATCGAACACAAGCTGGGCTCCAAGCCCAAGCTGCTGCCCCTGAATAAGCAGGCCTTTGAGAAGGGCCTGGAGATCGGGCGGAGCCAGAAGTAATTTCCCTTGTTTGAGACGGCCCCCGGTGGTACAATGCCATCGGGGGCTGTTTTTTGCCCCTTGTAAACCCCCGGTTGACGAAAAACCATCCCCCGGTTGGTGGCGTCCGGACGGGGATTCTGATATGTTGAGGCTGAAAGGAGGCGAACGCCATGACCATCGGGCAGCGCATCGCGCAGAAGCGGAGGGAGCTGGGCCTGTCCCAGGAGGAACTGGGAGCGCGGCTGGGCGTCTCCCGGCAGGCCATCTACAAGTGGGAGTCCGACCAGGCCCTCCCCGAGATCGAAAAGCTGGTGAATCTGTGCAAACTGTTCTCCGTGCCCGTGGGGTGGCTGCTGGGGGTGGAGGAGGAGCCCTCCCCGGACAGCGGCGGCGAACTCACCGAGGAACAGCTGAAACTGGCGGAGGAGATCGCCAAGCGGTATATCGACGCCCTCCCCCAGCCAGAGCCGGCCCCGGAGCCGGAGCCGCCCAAAAAGCGGCGGAAATGGCCCTTTGTGGCGGCGGCGTTGGTGCTGATCGCGGTGTTCTGGCACCTGTTCACACGGCTGGACGGGCTGGATAACCAGTATAATAACCTCCAATACTCCATCGGCAATGTGTCCGACTCGGTAAACCGGCAGATCAACGGCATCGCCAGCCGGGTGGAGTCCATCCTGGAGGCCCAGAACACCCTGGTGGCCGACTGGAAGGCCGACTACACCCCCGATTACCGGGCGAACGAGATCACCTTCACCCTCCGGGCGGTGCCCAGGACCTATGAGGAGGGCATGACCGCCATCTTCGTGCTGGAGAGCGACGGCGAGCGGTCCGAGGCCCCGGTGGAGCCGGGGGTGGACCACGCCTTCGCGGGGGATGTCACCTGCCCCCTCGCCGACGACATCCGGCTGTCGGTGGTGTTCGTGTCCGCCGACGGTACCCGGCAGACCCAGCTGCTGGAGCAGTACCCCTATCTGTACAGCAGCAGCTTTTCCGACGCATATATCGTGGGCTCTCCTCTATGGGTGGATATGCGCGGGGGCGACACGCTCCCCGCGAACGATCACATCCTCTACTCCGTTACCGCGACCAAGTGCGTCGCGGCGGACATTCGCTGCGGCCTGTTCCGGGACAACGAGCTGGTGATGTGGTATGAGTCCGGCACTGTCCCCGTCAATAGCGAGGACGGCGGAACGCCCTCTCAGGAGCCCTGCTTCCGCCGCCCGCAGATGACCCTGGAGCGGGGCCATATCTACTGCGAGGCCCTGGTGGTCACCGACGAGTACGGCCGGGAGCGGGTCTATCCCGACTTCCCCATCGCCTGGGACGACGCCGCGCAGAAGTGGGACATTTACGCCCCTGACAACATGATCTCCGTTGACAACGACCCGGCCCACTGGAGCTACTGAACACACGCCGCGCCCCCGGACTACTGTCCGGGGGCTTTTCGTGTTTTAAGAAAACTTAATATTTTCCCCCTTGACATTTGCGCCCTCCGTGGTATATTAACTGTGTTAATACGCTTAATACAGTTAGCTTAGGAGGACTGCGCGATGCCCATTTTGGAAGTGGAACACGTAAAAAAGATCTACTCCACCCGGTTCGGCGGCCAGAAGGTCCAGGCTTTGGCCGACGTATCGTTCACGGTGGAGAAGGGGGAGTATGTGGCCATCATGGGGGAGTCCGGCTCCGGCAAGACCACCCTGCTGAACATCCTGGCGGCGCTGGACAGGCCCACCGCCGGCTCGGTGGTGCTGGACGGGATGGACCTGTCCAGGGTGAAAGAGGGCAGCATGGCCGCCTTCCGCCGGGACAACCTGGGCTTCGTGTTCCAGGACTTCTCCCTGCTGGACACCTTCTCCCTCCGGGACAACATCCTGCTGCCCCTGGTGCTGGCGGGAAAGAAATACCCGGAGATGGAGGAGCGGCTGAAGCCCCTGGCGGCGGAGCTGGAGATATCGGACCTGCTGGACAAGTACCCCTACGAGGTGTCCGGCGGCCAGAAGCAGCGGTGCGCGGTGGCCCGGGCCCTCATCACCGGGCCCAAGCTGGTGCTGGCCGACGAGCCCACCGGGGCGCTGGACTCCCGCTCGTCGGAGGCGCTGATGGACCTGTTCGTGCGGATCAACAAAGCCGGCCAGACGGTGCTGATGGTGACTCACTCCACGGCGGCGGCCAGCCGGGCGGGGCGGGTGCTGTTCATCCGGGACGGGCTGGTATACTATCAGCTGTCCCGGCAGGGCCGGACCGACGGGGAGATGTACCGCCTCATCACCGACGCGCTGACCCGCCTGTC
>CANQKJ010000151.1 GCA_947624465.1 uncultured Oscillospiraceae bacterium | reverse complement strand
CGTGCTGCTGGAGGAGCACTCCCCCCACGGCATCGGCAACCACGCCGTCATCATCACCGAGCACGACGAGGCCCTGTGCGATAAGGTCCGCGGGATGCTGGAGGACCTGCGCTACGTGGGCTTCTCCAACTTCGACATCAAGTTCGACCAGCGGGACGGGAAGTACAAGGCCTTCGAGATCAACTGCCGCCAGGGGCGGAGCAATTACTACGTCACCGGCTCCGGCCACAACATCGCGGAGTACCTGGCGGGCGACCTGCTGGAGGGGAGGGATCTGCCCCTCACCGTCACCAAGAACCAGTCCCTGTGGCGGATGGTGCCCAAATTCGTGGCCTATCGGTTCATCCCAAAGCGCTACCACCCTCAGATGAAGGCCCTGGCGAGGGCCGGGGCGGACCACCACTCCCTGGAGTACGCCGGGGACGGCGCGCCGGGCCGCAGGCTGAAGGTCCTGAAAAACCACGTGGGCAACTATGTCCGCTTCAACAAGTTCTGCAAAAAGCCGGAGGACTGACATGGACAAACAGGCGAAATTAGGGGTGCTGGGGGGCATGGGCCCCCAGGCCACCCAGACCTTCTACCAGTTCGTGCTGGACCGCACCGACGCGGTCAGGGACCAGGAGCATCTCCCCGCGCTGATCCTGTCCGACACCCAGGTCCCCGACCGCACCCCCGCCATCCTCTCCGGCCGGACAGAGGAGCTGTTCCGCCGCCTGCTGGACGACGCGAAGCTGCTGGAGCGGTGCGGCTGCACCGTCATCGCCATCCCCTGCAACACCTCCCACTACTTTGTGGACCGGCTCCAGGGGGAGGTGGGCGTGCCCATCCTCCACATGATCCGGGAGACCGCCGCCGTCCTGGCCGCCCAGGGGAAAAAGCGCCCCGGCGTTCTGGCCACCGACGGCACCATCCGGACGGGCCTGTACCAGAAGGAGTTTTCCGCCCTGGGCATGGAGGCTGTGGCCCCCGACCCGGACACCCAGAAGCTGGTCATGTCCATCATCTACGACGAGATCAAGCAGGGGGAAAAGGGCAGCCGGGAGAAGTTCGCCAAGATCGACAGGGCCATCCGCGGGGCCGGCTGCGACTGCGCCGTGCTGGCCTGCACCGAGCTGTCGGTGTTCGCCACCTGGCACCCTCTGCCCCCCTTCTATATCGACGCCATGATGGTGCTGGCCGAGAAGGCCGTTACCGCCTGCGGCTATCCCCTGTGTAACATCTGAACTTTAGAACCTGTATTCACAAAAGACGATTTGGAGGTCATGCTATGGACCTGACCCTGTACCCCCTGCGGGAATACACCGCCCTGCTGGACCGGGACGGTCTCCTCTCCGCCCCCCTGCCGGAGGGTCTTGACCCGGACCGCACCGTGGAGCTGGTGTCCTACGACTCCAACGAGGTGGTCCCCGGCACCCTGTTCCTCTGCAAAGGGGTCCACTTCAAGGCGGAGTATCTGGCCGACGCCGCCAGGCGCGGGGCGTTCGCCTACGTCAGCGAGAGGGCCTATCCCCAGGTGGACCTGCCCTGCATCCTGGTCAGCGATATGCGCCGGGCCATGGCCCCCATGGCGGTGAAGTACTACAACGACCCCTCCCGGCGGCTGAACGTCATCGGCATCACCGGCACCAAGGGCAAGTCCTCCACCGCCTACTACCTGAAATACATCCTGGACGAGTATCTGGCCCCCAAAGGGGTGACCTGCGGCGTGCTGGGCTCCATCGACACCTGGGACGGGGTGGAGCGGTTCGAGTCCCACCTGACCACCCCGGAGCCCCTGGAGCTTCAAAAGCACTTCGCCAACGCCCTGTCCGCCGGGCTGGGCTACCTGGTCATGGAAGCGTCGTCCCAGGCCCTCAAGTACCACCGCACTCTGGGCACCCGGTTCGCCGCCGCCGCCTTTCTGAACATCGGCACCGACCACATCTCCCCCATCGAGCACCCGGATTTCGACGACTATTTCCACTCCAAGCTGAAGATCTTTGCCCAGGCCTCCGTCTCCTGCGTCAACCTGGACAGCGGCCACGCGGATGAGATCCTGGCCGCCGCCCGCCGGGACTGCCGCCGGGTCGTCACCTTCTCCCAGAAGGACCCCTCCGCCGACGTATACGGGTCCGACGTCCACAAACGGGGGACGGACATCATCTTCCGGGTGACCTCCCGGCACCTGTCAAGGGAATTCCAGCTCACCATGCCGGGGCTGTTCAACGTGGAGAACGCCCTGGCCGCCATCGCCGTGTGCCAGGCCCTGGGCATCCCCCAGCAGTGTATCTATGTGGGGCTGATGAAGGCCCGGGTCCCCGGTCGGATGGAGGTCTACGCCAACGCCGACGACTCGGTCACCGCCATCGTGGACTACGCCCACAACCGTATGTCCTTCGAGACCCTGTTCCAGTCGGTGCGGAAGGAGTACCCCGGTCGGCGGATCGTCACCGTGTTCGGCTGTCCCGGCAAAAAGGCCCTGGACCGGCGGAGAGATTTAGGTGAGATCTCCGGCAGATACTCCGACCTGGTGGTCCTCACCGAGGAGGACTCCGGCGAGGAGGACACCGTGACCATCTGCCGGGAGATCGCCGCCCATGTGGCGGAGCAGGGCTGCGAATACGTCATCCAGCCCAACCGGGGGGAGGCCATCCGCCAGGCGGTGCTGAGCTGCGAGACGCCCACCGTCATCCTCATCACCGGCAAAGGGGCCGAGACCCGGCAGAAGCGGGGGCTGGAGTACATCGACACCCCCTCCGACGTGGAGTACGCCCAGACCTGGCTCAGGGAGTACGACGTGACCCACCACCTGGACGGGCTGGAGAAGGCCCGCTCCCTGTCCTATGTGCTGCCCAGGCTGAAGCAGCAGGCCGGGGCCACCGTGGTGGTCAAGTACGGCGGCTCCGCCCTGGGGCTGGAGGGCGCGGTGGACTCCATCCTCCACGACGTGGCGGTGCTTCAGATGTCCGGTATCCGGGTGGTCCTGGTCCACGGGGGCGGGAAGAACATCACCGCGCTGCTGAAACGGCTGAACGTCCCCACCCGGTTCGAAAACGGCTACCGGGTCACCGACGAGGCGGCTTTGGAGTGCGCCGAGCTGGCCCTCTCCGCCCAGGTGAACAAGGCCATCGTGTCCGCCCTGAACGGGCTGGACGTGTCCGCCGTGGGGGTCTCCGGCAAGGACGGCAGGCTCCTCACCGCCGAGTGTAAGGACCCCGCCCTGGGCAGGGTGGGACAGATCACAAAAGTCGACCCCCGTCTGCTGGACACCCTGCTGGGGGCGGGGTTCCTCCCCGTGGTGTCCCCCATCGCCGGCAGCGGGGACGGCGTGGGCTATAACTGCAACGCCGACGACGCCGCCCAGGCCGTGGCCGAGGCCCTCCACGCGCACCGGCTGGTATTCCTTACCGACGTGGGGGGCGTGCGCATCGACAGCCGCAACCAGTCCACCGCCGTGGCCCGCATGGACGCCCAGCGGGCCAGGGAGCTGCTGGACGCCGGCCTCATCGCCGGGGGGATGGTCCCCAAGGTCACCGGCTGCCTCCACGCCCTGGATCACGGGGTGGGAGAGGTCTCGGTGCTGGACGGCACCGCCGAGCACGCCCTGCTGCTGGATATGCTCCATGAGCGGGTGGCCGGCACCATCTTCACGAAATAAGCGGAAATACGCGGAAAAACGGTCTCTCCCCCGCCGGGAGGGACCGTTTTCGCGTCCGCGCCATAGAATGGGGCAGCCTGAATCGAGGGGGAAGTCCCATGAAGCTGTCCCGTCTGCTGTCCGTTCTCCGCCTGCCCTGCCCCGCCGACGTTGAGATCACCTCCCTGGCCTGCGACTCCCGGGAGGTCGCCCCCGGCGCGCTGTTCGCCGCCCTTCCCGGCGCCAGGGAGGACGGCCGCGCCCACATCGGGGAGGCCGTGCGAAAGGGCGCCGCCGCCGTCCTCTGCGCGCCGCCCCTGCCGGAGGGGATCCCCGCCGTGGCGGTGGACGACCCCCGGGCCGCCCTGGGGCCTCTGGCCGCCCAGTTCTACGGCTGGCCCGCCCGGCAGATGACCATGCTGGCCGTCACCGGCACCAAGGGCAAGACCACCACCGCCCATATGCTCCGGGCCATCCTCACCGAGGCGGGCTGCCGGTGCGGCATGATCGGCACCCTGGGGTCCTTTGCGGGCGGAGACCTCATCGCCCCCGCCGCCAACACCACCCCGGAGCCCATCGCCCTCCACCGGACGCTGCGCCAAATGGCCGACGCCCGCTGTACCCACGTGGTCATGGAGGTGTCCTCCCAGGCCATGAAGCTCCACCGGGTGGAGGGGATCGACTTCGCGGCGGGACTGTTCCTCAACCTCGCCCCCGACCACATCGGCCCGTACGAGCACGCCAGCTTCGACGAGTACCGCGCCTGCAAGGCCGCCCTGTTCCGCCGGTGCCGGGTGGCCGTGGGCAATCTGGCCGACCCCAGCTGGCCCGCCATGCGCGCCCAGCTTCCCCCCGGCGCCCCCGCCCTCACTTTTGGGATGTGTCCCGGCGCGGATGTCCGCGGCGCCCTTCTCCCCCCGGAGGGCCTCGTCTCCCGGCTCTCCGTGGCGGGCTCCCCGGAGCCCTACGCCGTCTCCATGCCGGGGGCGTTCAACGCCGCCAACGCCTTGGCCGCCATCGCCCTCTGCCGGACCATCGGCGTGGACGACAGGGCTGTCCGCCAGGGGCTGGCAAAGGTCGCCGTGCCGGGGCGGACCCAGCTCTTCCCCGCCCCCGCCCCCTACGCCGTCCTCATCGACTACGCCCACAACGGCGAGTCCTTCCGCGCCCTGCTCTCCGCCCTCCGGCCCCACGTCACGGGCCGGATCATCGCCGTGTTCGGCGCGGGAGGGGACCGGCCCCCCATCCGCCGGACGGATATGGCCCAGGCCGCCGCGGAGTACGCCGACAGCGCCGTCCTCACCGAGGACAATCCCCGGTCCGAGGACCCCGCCGCCATCTGCGCCCAGATCGCCGCCGCCATGGGGGACGCCATCCCCCACATCACCGTCCCGGACCGCCGGGAGGCCATCTTCACCGCCCTGGATATGGCCCGCCCCGGCGACCTGGTGGCCCTGCTGGGCAAGGGCCACGAGGACTACATCGAGACCACCGGCGTCCGGCGGCACTTTTCCGAGTGGGAGGCACTGGAGGAGTATTTCGGCCGCCCATAGGCGCAAAAAGGCCGCCTCCGGATGTTTCGGAGGCGGCTTTTCGGTGCCGGTTCAGTTCCTGGGGCGGTCGGGGCTGACGTAGGTCTTGGCCTGCTCCTCCCCCCGGAGGACCCGCAGGCCCCCCAGGGCCAGGGACTCCATCTCGTCCTCGCCGGCGTAGATGACCACGGGGGCGATCCAGTCCACGTAATCGGACACGGCCTGGGTGAAGTACTTGGAGTAGGCGATGCCGCCGGTGAGGATGATGGCGTCCACCTTCCCCTTCACGCCGGGGGCGCACTTGGCGATGTTCTTGGC
>CANQKJ010000150.1 GCA_947624465.1 uncultured Oscillospiraceae bacterium | reverse complement strand
GCGAGTCACAAGGGGTATTATATCAGCTTTTTCTCCGTTGTCAAGCCGAAATTTCAGCTCCGGCAGAAGGGCCAAAAACGAGAGCCGCCCGCGCTTGCGGACGGCCCCTCAAAAACAAAATCGCCCCCGGAGGGACGAGTTCATCTGTATACCGATGATTCCATTCTCAGCGGTCGCTGGCAACGGTTTCCTCTCCGGCGAAGATCAGCTCGTCAATGTCTTGGGGCCCGGAATACCAGAGGATCTTCATCACGATCATCTCCTTTCTGTAGATTCTTGTATATTATAGCAAGAAAATACCTGTTTGTAAAGACTTTTTTTGTAAAAATTTTATGACCGCAACATCTTGTGGCCCGCTTCGCGCGGCGCCCATATGGTGTATTTTATGGCGGAAAAAAGGGCTTGCAATCCCCCGGTAAGTCTGTTATAATAAGCCCGCTGACGCAGGTGTAGTTCAATGGCAGAATGTCAGCTTCCCAAGCTGAACACGGGGGTTCGATTCCCCTCACCTGCTCCAAGTCGTCGCAAGCTCCATATCGCTTGCGACGACTTTTTTTGCAAAAAGTCATCTCGCGCTCATTCCGCTGCTCCTCCTTTCCCCACAAAGCAAAGGCCGCTTTGCGGGGGCCCCGTTTTCTGCCCTTCGTACACATAAAAAACCTCCGGCATGGCCGGAGGTTTTTATCTGCTTTACCTGCTGCTCCTGCTGTTCCCGAAGAACCGCAACAGATACAGGAACAGGTTGATGAAGTCCAGGTAGAGCTGCAGCGCCGAGTAGACCGACGCCTTTTGCAGCATCACGCTGTCGTTGCAAAAGAAGGCGTAGTTGGCCTTGATCTTCTGCACGTCGTAGGCGGTGAAGCACAGGAAGATGACAATCCCGATCATACACACGATCCGCTCCAGAAAGGAGAAGCCGGGGATGAAGGCCATCAGCAGGCCGGCGATGATGAGGAAGATCAGCCCGCCCACGAGGATAGGGCCCAGCCGGGACAGGTCGGTGCGGGTGAACCGCCCGTAGAGGGCGAAGGCCCCGAAGAACAGGGCGGTGAGAAGGAATACCGCCATCAGATTCACCACGTCGAACAGGAGGAAATAGAGGGAGAACACCACCCCGTTAAGGACGGAGTACAGGAAGAACAGCCCCCTGGTGACCCCCACAGAACGCTTGAGCAGGGTGGCGGAGAAGGCGATGACCACGATCAGCTCCACCACCGTCAGGGCGATGAGCACATAGGGCGTGGCCATCAGGGAGAACACCAGCCCGGACAGGACCATCCCCACCGCCACGGCGAAGGTGAGCAGCAGCCCCAGGAACATCCACCCGAAGGTGCGGGCGATGTATTGGTTCAGGGTGAGAGGGGGCGCGTAGGCGCTGTCAAAGCTGTACTGCTGCGGGTATTGGTTCCCGTTGTAATGATAGTTGTTTTCGTCCATTTCAAGTCTCCTTATCCGTCTGCCGCATCTGCTTCAGGTTGCCGATTTTCTGGGAGCGCCGGTCCAGCTCCGCCAGCACGTCGTCCAGGGGGATGTCCTTCTCCGCCATCATCACCATCAGGTGATAGATCAGGTCGGAGATCTCCCCCACCGTGTCGGCGGGCACATCGTTCTTGGCGGCGATGATGGTCTCGGCGCACTCCTCGCCCACCTTTTTCAGGATCTTGTCCAGCCCTTTGTCGAACAGGTAACAGGTGTAGGAGCCCTCCTGGGGATGGGCCTTCCGGTCCAGCACCACCCGGTAGAGGCTCTGCAAAACGCCGTCGTTCATGGTATCACGTCCTTAGTCTGCCCAGTTTTTCGCGGGCTTTGAACTGATTATAGCTCTATTTCCTGGAAAAAGCAAGAGTACGCCCCGGTGTGGCAGGCGGGTCCGTCCGGGTCGCAGAGGTACAGCAGGGAGTCGGTGTCGCAGTCGGTAAAAATTTGCTTCACATGGAGGTAATTGCCCGACGTGGCCCCCTTGTTCCACAGCTCCCCCCTGCTCCGTGACCAGAACCAGGCGGTCTTGGTTTTCAGGGTCAGCTCCACCGCCTCCCGGTTGGTGAAGCCCAGCATCAGCACGTCCTTCTTCTCCGCGTGCTGGACGATCACCGGGATCAGATCTGATTTTTGAAACAACCGGTCCAGATCGAACATATTCCTCACCTCACGGGGATATTCCGGGAACGCAGATAGTCCTTCACCTGGGGGACCGTCAGCTCCCCGAAGTGGAACAGGGAGGCCGCCAGGGCGGCGTCGCAGTTGGTGGCCTCGAACACCTCGGCGAAATGCTCCAGAGACCCGCACCCGCCGGAGGCGATCACCGGGATGGAGACCGCCTCGGTCACCGCCCTCGTCATCTCCAGATCGAACCCGGCCCTGGTGCCGTCGGCGTCCATGGAGGTGAGCAGGATCTCCCCCGCCCCCAATTCCTGGCCCCGCTTGGCCCACTGGATAGCGTCGATGCCCGTGGGGGTGCGGCCTCCGGCCGTCACCACCTCGTACCAGCCCTCGGGCCGCTTCCGCGCGTCGATGGCCAGCACCACGCACTGGCTTCCGAACCGCTCCCCCGCCCGGAGCAGCCGCCGAAAGTCCTCCAACGTTCGGATGCCGCCCCCCACGGTGAGGGGGACGAATACCTGGGCGGCGGTGCGCTCCACCACGTCGGCCACGGTGTCACGGGCGTCGCTGGTGGCGGTGATGTCCAAAAAGACGATCTCGTCCGCCCCCTGGTCCGAGTAGTATTTGGCAAGCTCCACCGGGTCGCCGGCATCCCTGATGTTGACAAAGTTGACCCCTTTCACCACCCGGCCGTCCCGCACGTCCAGGCAGGGGATGATGCGCTTGGCTAACACTGCTCCCCCGCCTCCCGGACGGCCTCGTTAAGGTCGATAGCGCCGGCGTAGTACGCCTTGCCGATGATGGCGGCGTACAGCCCCATGTCCCGGAGGCGCTTCACGTCGTCCAGGGCGGCGACCCCGCCGCTGGCGGTGATGCGGCAGGAGACCCGCTTTTGCAGGGCGGCAAGCTGCTCATAGGAGGGCCCGGACAGCATCCCGTCGGCGGCGATGTCGGTATAAATGAGATACTTCACGCCCAGCTCTTCCATCCGCCCGGCGAACTCCAGGCAGTCCAGCCCGGTGTCCTCCTCCCAGCCGGCGGTGCGCACCCTGCCGTTCAGCGCGTCGATGCCCACCGCCACCCGCTCCGGCCCATACTGCCGGAGGGCGTATTCCACCAGCTCGGGCCTGGTCACGGCGGCGGACCCGATGACCATCCGGCCCACGCCGGCCTCCCCCACGGTGATGGCGTCCAGCTCGTTTTTGATGCCGCCGCCCAGCTCCACCTTCAGGCCGGAGTTTTCGATGACCTCGTAGATCAGGGGGAAATTTTTGCGCACTCCGTCCCGTGCGCCGTCCAGGTCCACCATGTGGACCCATTTGGCCCCGGCGGCGGCGAACTGCTTTGCCACCTTCAGGGGGCTGGCGGCCACCTGATGGACGGTGGCGAAGTCCCCCCTTTTCAGCCGGACGCACCGGCCGTCCTTCATATCGATGGCGGGAAACAGGATCATTTTCTCAACTCCCCAAAATTCCTCAGGATCTGCAGACCGGCCTCGCCGCTCTTCTCCGGGTGGAACTGGCAGCCGTATACCCCGTTCCGGCCCACCGCCGCCACCACGGGCGTACCGTAGTCCGTCACGGCCAGCACGTCCTCCTTCCGGGCGGCCACGCCGCGGTAGGAGTGGACGAAGTAGACGTACGTCCCCTCGTCCAGCCCCCTGAACAGGGGCGACGGATTTGGAAAGGACAGGCTGTTCCAGCCGATATGCGGCAGCTTCAAATCGGTTTGGATGCGCTCCACCCGTCCGCTGACAAGTCCAAGTCCTTCACAGTCCCGGATCTCCTCTCCCCGGTCGAACAGAAGCTGCATCCCCAGGCAGATGCCCAGAATGGGCTTCCGGCCCGCCTGGGCGGTCAGCGCCCTGTCCATCCCCTTCCGCCGGAGCTTGTCCGCCGCATCGGGGAAGGCCCCCACGCCGGGGAGGATGACGGCGTCCGCCCGCTCCAACTCGACCGGGTCGTCGGTGACGGCGCTGTCCAGCCCCAGATAGCCAAGGGCGTTGGCCACGCTCTTCAGATTGCCCACGCCGTAGTCCACAATGGCGATCGTTCTCTTCAAGAAAACCACATCCCGCAGTATTTCGTCAAGGCGGCAGGGGCACAGCCCGTCACAGGGCGCCCTTGGTGGAGGTCACCCCGGTCCCTTCCACCCGGGCGGCCTCCTTCAGGGCCAGCCCCAGGGACTTGAACAGTGCCTCGGTGATGTGGTGGGCGTTGGCGCCGTACTCGCACTTCTGGTGGAGGGTGATCCCGGCGTTGAAGGCGAACGCGCGCATGAACTCCGCCGTCAGGCAGGCGTCATAGGCTCCGATCATGGGCTGGGGCATAGGCGCGTCGAACACCAGGAAGGGCCGGTTGGACAGGTCCAGCACCGTGCGGCACAGGGCCTCGTCCATGGGAACGAAGGCCGTCCCAAAGCGCCGGACGCCCTTCTTATCCCCCAGGGCCGCCGCGAAGGCCTGCCCCAGCACGATGCCCGTGTCCTCCACGGTGTGGTGGCCGTCCACCTCCAGATCGCCTTTGGCGGCAAGAGTCAGCCCCCATCCGGCGTAGAAGGCCAGGGCGGTGAGCATATGGTCGAAGAAGCCGATGCCGGTGGAGACGCTAACCTCTCCCCCGTCCAGGCACAGACTGGCCTCGATCTCGGTCTCTTTGGTCTTGCGGGAGAGGACATAGGCCCGGGGCCTCTCCCCCGCCTCGAAGATGGGTACGTTCATGGTCGTTCCTCCTTACTCAAAGCGGACGCGGATGGAGTTGGCGTGGGCGGTGAGCTTTTCACACTCCGCCAGGGCGGTGATCTCCCCGGAGATGGGCTCCAGGGAGGAGCGGTCGAACTCCAGCACGCTCATGGTCTTGAGAAAGCTGTCCACGCTCAGGGGCGAGAAGAACCGGGCTGTGCCGCTGGTGGGCAGCACGTGATCCGGCCCCGCCAGCTAGTCTCCCAGAGGCTCCGGCGTCCAGGCCCCCAGGAACACCGCCCCGGCGTTTTTGACCATGGGCAGCAGGTCCCTGGGCGCTTTGGTGACGATCTCCAGATGCTCCGGGGCGATGCGGTTGGCCAGGTCCACGCATTGTTCCAGGGACTCGCACACGATGGCGCAACCGAAGTCCCGGAGAGAAGCCTCCATGATCTCGGAGCGGCTGAGATACCCCGTCTGCCGGACGATCTCCCCGTCCACCGCCTCCGCCAGCTCCATGGAATCGGTGAGCAGCACGGCGGAGGCCAGCCGGTCGTGCTCCGCCTGGGAGAGCAGGTCGGCGGCCACGAATTTCGGGTCGGCGCTCACATCCGCGATGACCAGCACCTCCGAGGGCCCCACCACCATGTCGATGTCCAGGGCGCCGTAGGCCAGCCGCTTGGCGG
>CANQKJ010000149.1 GCA_947624465.1 uncultured Oscillospiraceae bacterium | reverse complement strand
CGTGGCCAACAGCGGCAACGCCAACGCCTGTGCCCCCAACGGCCATGAGAACGCCGAGCGGATGTGCGCCGCCGCCGCCAAAGCCACGGGCCTCAAGCCCACCGACTTCGTGGTGGCCTCCACCGGGGTCATCGGCCAGGAGCTGAACATCGGGGCCATTGAAAAGGGTATGGCCCCCCTGGTGGAGCAGCTCAGCGAGGACGGCTCCGACGCGGCGGCAAACGCCGTCATGACCACCGACACCAAAAAGAAGGAGATCGCCGTCACCCTCACCGTGGGCGGCAAGACCGTCACCATCGGCGGCATCGCCAAGGGGTCCGGCATGATCCACCCCAACATGGGCACCATGCTGTGCTTTATCACCACCGACTGCGCCATCTCCCGCGACCTGCTTCAGGACGCCCTCCACGAGATCGTACCCCGGACCTTCAACCGGGTGACGGTGGACGGCGACACCTCCACCAACGATATGTGCGTGGTGCTGGCCAACGGCAGGGCGGGAAACCCCCTCATCGAGTGGAAGGACGACGGCTACACCCTGTTCTGCCAGGCGCTGTACCAGGTGTGCGAGCATCTGGCCCGCTCCATCGCCGCCGACGGCGAGGGCGCCTCCCGGCTCATCACCTGCACCGTCCGGGACGCCCGCAGCGAGGAGAGCGCCGAGCGGCTGGCCAAGGCGGTGGTGGGTTCCTCCCTGGTGAAGGCCGCCCTCTACGGGGCCGACGCCAACTGGGGCCGCGTCATCTGCGCCATGGGCTACTCCAAGGCCCCCTTCCGGCCCGAGTATGTGGACATCAAATTCGCCTCCGCCCTGGGGGAGATCAAGGTCTGCGAGAAGGGGGTGGGCCTTCCCTTTGACGAGGACTTCGCCAAGCGGGTGTTGACCCAGGACGCGGTGACCATCGACGTGTCCGTCCACGAGGGGGACGAGTCGGCCACCTGCTGGGGCTGCGATCTGACTTACGATTACGTCAAGATCAACGGCGACTATCGCTCGTGATCAAATTCCGCCATCCGGCGTTGGGCCGGCTTGCCGTACACGCGGTACTGTCTGCGCCGGCCCGCCTTGGCTGACGAAATTTTCTCTGTGAGCGAACATTACTTAACTTACGATACAAAGGATGATTTCCCATGTCCTCTATGATCGAACGGGCCGAGGTGCTGGCCGAGGCCCTGCCCTACATCCAAAAGTACAGCGGAAAGACCGTGGTGGTGAAGTACGGCGGCAACGCCATGGTCTCCCCGGAGCTGCGGGACGCGGTCATCTCCGACCTGATCCTGCTGTCCCTCGTCGGCATTCGGGTGGCGGTGGTCCACGGCGGCGGGCCGGAGATCACCGATATGCTGAAAAAGCTGGACATCCCCTCCAAATTCGTGGACGGCCTGCGCTATACCGATGAGGCGACCATGGACGTGGTGCAGCAGGTCCTCTGCGGCAAGGTGAACAAGGACCTGGTAGCCCGCATCAACCGGCAGGGCGGCCGGGCTCTGGGCCTGTGCGGCATGGACGCCGGCCTGTTCCAGGCGGTGCAGCTGGACGGGAAATACGGCCTGGTGGGGGAGATCAAAGCCGTGGACCCGGATGTGGTGGTGGACGCCCTTGATTTGGGCTACATCCCGGTGGTGTCCACCGTGGCCATGGGGACCGACGGCAATCCCGCCTACAACATCAACGCCGACACCGCCGCCGCCAAGCTGGCCGTGGCCCTGAAGGCGGAGAAGCTGCTGCTCCTTACCGACGTGCGTGGCTTGCTCCGGGACCCGGCGGACGAGTCCACCTTGATCCAGTCGGTCCGGGCCTCCGAGATCCCCGGCCTCATCAAGGACGGGGTGGTCAAGGGGGGCATGATCCCAAAGATCGACTGCGCCGTGGAGGCGGTGCGCTCCGGCGTGACCAGCGCCGTCATCCTGGATGGGCGCATCCCCCACTCGGTGCTGATCGAGCTGCTCAGCGACCAGGGCGCCGGCACTATGCTGTCTTTGTGAGGAGGGCCGGATATGACCTTTGAGGAACTGAAAAACCTGGACGGCCAGTATGTCCTCCAGACCTACGGACGCAACCCCATCGCCATCGACCACGGGACCAACGCCACCCTCTATGACCTGGACGGCAGGGAGTACATCGACTTCGCCGCCGGCATCGGAGTGCTGTCCATCGGCACCGCCCATCCGGCGTGGCAGAAGGCCGTCGCGGATCAGGCGGCCAAGCTGGGCCACATTTCCAACCTCTACTACTCGGAGCCCTATGTCCGGCTGGCGGAGAAGCTCTGCACCCGCTCCGGCATGGCGGCCGCCTTCTTCGGCAACTCCGGCGCCGAGGGCAATGAGGGCCTCATCAAGGCACTGTCATCACCCTGAACCGCTCCTTCCACGGCCGGACCATCACCACCCTGGCCGCCACCGGCCAGGACGTGTTCCACCAGTATTTCTTCCCCTTTACCGAGGGCTTCCGCCGGGCGGACCCCAGCATGGCCTCCGTGGAGGAGGCCGCCGGGTACGACGTGTGCGCCGTGCTGGTGGAGCTGGTCCAGGGAGAGGGCGGTGTGCTGCCGCTGGACCGGGAGTTCGTCCATGAGCTGGCCCGGCTCTGCGCCGAGCGGGACTGGCTGTTCCTGGTGGACGAGGTGCAGACCGGCGTGGGCCGCACCGGGTCCCTGTTTGCCTTCCAGCAGTACGGCGTCCAGCCCGACGCCTGCTCCTTCGCCAAGGGCATCGCCGGCGGCCTGCCCATGGGCGGCTTTTTGGTGAATGAGAAGTGCCGGAGTGTCCTCACCGCCGGCACCCACGCCTCCACCTTCGGGGGCAATCCGGTGAGCGCCGCGGCGGCCTGCGCCGTGCTGGACGTGCTGGACGACGACGCCATCGCCCAGGTGGCGGAGAAGGGGAACTACATCCGCTCCAAAATCGAGGAGATGGCCCTGCCCTGCCTGGGCAGGACCCGGGGCCTGGGCCTGATGATCGGCGTGGAGGTGGCGGAGGGGTACTCCAACAAGGACCTCTGCGCCAGGCTGAACAGAGCTGGCCTGCTGTCCCTGACGGCGGGGCCGGGGCTCCGGTTCCTGCCCCCGCTGACCATCACCAAAGAGGAGATGGACAAGGGCCTCGCCATCCTGAAATCCACCCTTTCCTGAGAGGAGATATCCAGATGCAGAAGGATTTGCTCAAACTGCTGGACCTGACCGGACAGGAGATCAACGAGATCCTGGACGTGGCCGACCAGATGAAATACAGCCAGAAGCACGGCATCCCCCACGACTATCTGCGGGGCAAGACCCTGGCCATGATCTTCGAGAAGAACTCCACCCGGACCCGGGTGTCCTTTGAGGTGGGGATGTACCAGCTGGGGGGCCACGCCCTGTTCCTCTCCGGCAAGGAGAGCCAGATCGGCCGGGGCGAGCCGGTGGAGGACACCGCCCGAGTCCTCTCCCGGTACTGCGACGGCATCATGATCCGCACTTTCGCCCAGGAGGAGGTGGAGGAGCTGGCCAGATGCTCCACCATCCCGGTGATCAACGGCCTCACCGACTTCTGCCACCCCTGCCAGGTGCTGGCCGACCTGATGACCGTCCGGGAGAAGATGACCCGGCTGGAGGGCCTCAAGCTGGCCTTTATCGGGGACGGGAACAACATGGCAAACTCCCTGATCGTAGGCGGCCTCAAGTGCGGCATGGACGTGTCCGTGGCCTGCCCGGAGGGCTACGAGCCCGACGCGCGGGTGCTGGACTTCGCCAGATCCGTCACCGGGCCGAAATTCGCGCTGGTCCGCACCCCGGCCGAGGCGGCGGTGGACGCCGACGTGATCATCACCGACGTGTGGGCCTCCATGGGCCAGGAGGGGGAGCGGGAGGCCAGGAAAAAGGCCTTCGCCGGCTACTGCGTGGACGGGGACCTGATGAAGCTCGCCCACCCCGGCTGCATGGTGCAGCACTGCCTCCCCGCTCACAAAGGGGAGGAGATCGCCGCCGACGTGTTTGAGGCCCACGCCGACGAGATCTTCGAGGAGGCCGAGAACCGCCTCCACGCCCAGAAGGCCGTCCTCTACCTGCTCATGCGGGACTAAGCACTTCAAATCCCCCCGGCTGGACCGGGGGGATTTACTTTTTCCGCCGTTCGTGCTAAAATAACAAAAAACCGTCGGGAGGGGATCGTCATGACAGAGCAGGAACAGCTCCAAAAATGGGTGGACGAGAGCAAAAACATCGTCTTTTTCGGCGGGGCGGGAGTGTCCACCGAGAGCGGCATCCCGGACTTCCGCAGCGTGGACGGCCTGTACCATCAGAAATACGACGTGCCCCCTGAGACCATGCTGAGCCACACCTGGTATGAGAGCCATCCCGAGGCCTTTTTCCGCTTTTACCGGGACAAGATGCTGCCCCTGGAGGCACAGCCCAACGCCGCTCATCTCAAGCTGGCCGAGCTGGAGCGGGCCGGGAAGCTGAAAGCGGTGGTCACCCAGAACATCGACGGGCTCCACCAGAAGGCGGGCAGCCGGCTGGTCTATGAGCTGCACGGCTCGGTGCTGCGCAACTACTGCGAGCGGTGCGGGGCCGCCTATCCCGCCGAGTTCATCCGGGACAGCCAGGGCGTGCCCAAGTGCCCCGTGTGCGGTGGCCGGGTGAAGCCGGATGTGGTCCTCTATGAGGAGGGGCTGGACCAGGACACCGTGGAAGGGGCCGTGCTGGCCATCAGCCGGGCGGATATGCTCATCGTGGGCGGGACCTCTCTGGTGGTCTATCCGGCGGCGGGACTCATCAACTACTACCGTGGGAATAAGCTGGTGCTCATCAACCGGGACCCCACCCCATATGACGGGCGGGCCGACCTGGTGATCCATGACTCCCTGGGCAAGGTGCTGGGAGGGCTGCGGATATGACGGAGAGAACGTCCAACGCGGGCGGCGTCCTGGCCGCCCTGGGCAAGAGCGCGGCCTATCTGGCCCTGTTCCTGGGCAGCCAGGTGCTGGTGAGCATGATCTATATGGTCCAGATCACCGCGGAGCTGCTGGGGGAGGGGATCACCGACGAGCTGGCCCTCACCGAGGCCCTGCTGGAGCGGATGACCCTTGAGGAAGTGCGCCGTCTTTGGCAGGAGCAGAAGGAGGCGGAGGAAGCACGGGAGAAGGAGGAACAGACGGAGGAAGAACGGGCGGAGGAAACACAGGGGGCCTCCCTCCCGGAAGAAACTCAGACGCAAGAAGGACTCACTAGGGAAGAAACGAGGGAGGAAGAACCGGAACCCTCCCCCGGAGAGATCCAGGTGGAACTGGAGGAAATGGAACCCATTGTGGTGGAGGTGGGCCCCATCGACGCACTCCCCGCGGACAGCGGGGAGAAACGGTGAAGATCGGGCAGAACAGGCAGAACGGAAAAAGGGCAAAAACGGTGAAAAAGAGCGAGAAACGATGAGAAACAGCGAAAAACAAAGAAGAACAAAGAAGAACAAAGAAGAACAAAGAAGAACAAAGAAGAACAAAGAAGAACAAAGAAGAACAAAGAAGAACAAAG
>CANQKJ010000148.1 GCA_947624465.1 uncultured Oscillospiraceae bacterium | reverse complement strand
TCTTGCAGACGGGGGCGCAGGCGTCGGCGGACTCCTTGTCGTACCAGATCAGGTTGTTCCCGCTCTCCTTGTCGAACAGCTGGATCAGCTTCGGCTGGGTGGTGAAGTTCACCTTGGCGCCCTGAGACACATCCACCTTCAAATCCACGGTGGGGATCACCATAACCACCTCGTCCGCGTCAGACCGGGCATGGAGGTTCACCTCGGAGCCCAGCATCTCGTTCACCTCGATGGTGGCCGTCAGGTCGCCCTCGCCCACGCTGATGTGCTGGGGCCGGATGCCCGCCACGATGTCGCAGGCCTGCTGGCCGTTCTGCTTCAGCGCCTTCTGCTGGAAGTCGTCCAGCCTGATCTTGGCGTTCCGGATCTGGGCGTAGTACACCCCGTCCTCCAGCAGCAGCTT
Source organism: uncultured Oscillospiraceae bacterium (assembly GCA_947624465.1). GTDB lineage: Bacteria > Bacillota > Clostridia > Oscillospirales > Oscillospiraceae > Enterenecus. Next base: position 5,128 of record CANQKJ010000148.1, on the reverse strand, counting down.
GCAGTTGTCGAAGAAGTTCATCACCGGCATCCCGATGAAGCCGGCCACGAACAGGTTCACGGGCTTGTCGAACACCTCGGTGGGGGTGCCGATCTGGTTCACGAAGCCGTCCTTCATGATCACGATCCGGTCGCCCAGGGTCATGGCCTCGGTCTGGTCGTGGGTCACGTACATGAAGGTGGTGTTGATGCGCTGCCGCAGCTTGATGATCTCGGCCCGCATCTGGTTGCGCAGCTTGGCGTCCAGGTTGGACAGAGGCTCGTCCATCAGGAACACCTTGGGGTCGCGGACCATGGCGCGGCCGATGGCCACGCGCTGCCGCTGGCCGCCGGACAAAGCCTTGGGCTTCCGCTGGAGATACTGGGTGATGTCCAGGATCTCGGCCACTTCCCTGACCTTCTTGTCGATCTCCGCCTTGGGCACCTTCTTCAGCTTGAGGGCGAAGGCCATGTTGTCGTACACGGACATATGGGGGTACAGTGCGTAGGACTGGAATACCATTGCGATGTCGCGGTCCTTGGGCTCCACGTTGTTGCAGAGCTTGCCGTCGATGTACAGCTCGCCGCCGGAGATCTCCTCCAGGCCGGCCACCATGCGCAGGGTAGTGGACTTGCCGCAGCCGGAGGGCCCCACCAGCACGATGAACTCCTTGTCGGCGATGTGCAGGTTCACATCGTGGACAGCAGTCACGCCGCCGTCGTACACCTTTTTCAAATCCTTCAACAGCACTTCAGACATACGTTCTGACTCTGACAGCCGGGCCCCTGCCCTGCTGCCTCGCGCCGCCCCCTGGGGGCGGACCGCATTACGGCAGGTCTCCACACTGCCGCACCGCGAGCCTGCGGGATTTTTCCTCCTTTTTCAACCTCAGCGGGGCTATGGGCGTTCGCCCAAAGGAGTAGCCAAGCCGGGCCGTTTAATGTTCCTGAAAACACTCAGGAATATATTCAAAATATACAAAATAGTTGTTCTGCCTGTCAAGCGGGTTTTCACAAACGACAGAACTGTGATAAAAAAACAATAAAATATCGCTATTCCTTTAGCTTACGCCCAGCTATAATAAAAGTATTCAACACGGTGTATGAGGTTGTTTAAAGAGGAGTCGCTGTGTTCAAGGGGCGTTTTTTGGCCGATTGGATTATCTGTAAACTGGTGAATAAGAGTTTCGCCGCATATAAAGTGCCTGAGTTTGGAACGCCGACGTCGCGCAATGATGAACGGAGGGATTGTTTTGAACCATAGAACGGAAATACTTGACCTTCGTACCGCTTTGGACGTGCTTCGTGCCGCCCCCGGCCAGCTCATCGAGACAGATGTGGTGGTGGACCCGGCGGCGGAGCTGTCCGGCGTGTACCGCTGTGTGGGGGCCGGCGGCACCGTCATGCGGCCCACCACGGTGGACGGTTCCGCCATGCTGTTCCGCAACATCAAAGGCCACCCCGGCGCGTCGGTGGCCATCGGCGTGCTGGCCAGCCGGGCCCGTGTGGCCGACCTGTTCGGCTGCAAAAAGGAGGAACTGGGCTGGCTGGTGAAGTCCTGCGCCGAGCATCCCGTCCAGCCGGTGGTGGTGGACGGTCCCGCCCCCTGCCAGGAGGTGGTCCATCTGGCCGGCGACCCGGACTTCGACCTCAATAAGCTCATCCCCGCCCCTACCAATACCCCCGTGGACGCGGGGCCCTATATCACCCTGGGTATGTGCTACGCCACCCACCCGGACACCGGCCTTAGTGATGTCACCATCCACCGGATGTGCATCCAGGGGAGAGACGAGCTGTCCATCTTCCTCCAGCCCGGCTCCCGGCACATCGGGGCCATGGCCGAGCGGGCCACCGAGCTGAACCAGCCCCTGCCCATCTCCGTGTCCATCGGCGTGGACCCGGCCATCGAGGTGCTGTCCTGCTTCGAGCCGCCCACGACCCCTCTGGGCTTCAACGAGCTGTCCATCGCCGGGGCCCTGCGCCAGCGGCCGGTGGAGCTGGTGAAGTGCGTGGCTGTCAACGAACACGCAATCGCCAACGCCGAGTACGTCATCGAGGGAGAAATTTTACCCGGCAGCAACCATGTGGTGGAGGACCAGAACTCCCACACGGGCTACGCCATGCCCGAGTTCCCCGGCTACAACGGCCCCGCCTCCCACGAGTGCTGGCTGCTGAAAGTCAAAGCCGTTACCCATCGAAAGGACCCCATCATGCAGACCTGCATCGGCCCCAGCGAGGAGCATGTCAATATGGCGGGTATCCCCACCGAGGCCAGCATCCTCACCATGATCGACAAGGCCCTGCCGGGAAAGGTGGTCAACTGCTATTCCCACCGGGCCGGCGGCGGCAAGTACATGGCTGTCCTCCAGTGCCGCAAGACCGTCCACACCGACGAAGGCAAGCAGCGGCAAGCGGCCCTCCTGGCCTTCTCCGCCTTCCCGGAGCTGAAACACGTGATCTTGGTGGACGAGGACGTGGACATCTTCGACACCAACGACGTGCTGTGGGCTATGAACACCCGCTTCCAGGGGGACCGGGACATCTTCGACACCAACGACGTGCTGTGGGCTATGAACACCCGCTTCCAGGGGGACCGGGACATCATCACCATCCCCGGCGTCCGGTGCCACCCTCTGGATCCCAGCTCCAGCCCGGACTATTCCCCCTCCATCCCCGACGTAGGCGTCTCCTGCAAGACCATCTTCGACTGCACGGTGCCCTTCCACCTGAAGGACCGCTTCAAGCGGGCGCCCTTCCTGGATGTGGACCCGGAGAGGTGGCTCCATGGGTGAGCGGCTGATCGTGGGGGTCAGCGGGGCCTCCGGGGCGCCGCTGGCGGTGGAGCTGTTGAAGCGACTCCATGAAAGCCACCCGGAGATCGAGACCCATCTGGTGGTCACCCGCGGCGGGGAGCTGACCCTGGAGCAGGAGACCGGCCTGACGCTGGCGGACCTCAAAAAGTTGGCCTCTGTCTGCTATGACAACGACAGCATCGGAGCGGCCATCGCCAGCGGCAGCTTTAAGACCATAGGGATGATCGTGGTCCCATGCAGCATGAAGACGGCGGCGGGGATCGTCACCGGGTACAGCGACAACCTTCTGCTCCGGGCCGCCGACGTGTGCCTGAAGGAGCGGCGGAAGCTGGTGCTGGTGGCCAGGGAGTCGCCCCTGTCCACCGTCCACCTGCGGAACCTGTACGAGGCCAGCAAGCTGGGCGCTGTGATCCTGCCGCCCATGCCGGCGTATTACAACCACCCCAGAACCATTGAGGATGTGACAAGGCAGACCGTCCGCCGCGTCCTGTCCCAGTTCGGGCTGGACGAGCCGGAGGAGTGGGCGGGGCTATGAGGCAGTTCGAGCTTCGCCGCGCCTGGCGCGGCAAGGACATCATCGCGCAGGTGCTGGCGCTGGACGAGGGCGTACACGTCTCCCTCTATGGCGGCGACAGGGCCCACATCGGCGCGGTGGGGATCATCGACCCGGACGGGAACCGTACCGTCACCCAGTTCCCCGGTCACCGGGAGGGCGTGGTGTGCGAGCGGTGGCTGGACGCCCTGGCCGCGGCAAACGCAAAGTCCGCCGTGGTGGAGGCGGGCATCCACTACGACGGGCTGGACAGGGAGGGCATCAATGAGGTGCTGGGCGTGTTGGAAGAACTGCTGAGGGAGCTGATGAGGACATTGCCGGCCAGTCAACTCTGTTGAATGATTTAGTGCCCTCGCGTAAAGGGCATACCCCAGCAAAAGAGCCGCCTGGAAAGGCGGCTCTTTTGCTGGCAGTATATACTTGACTAAAACCATCTCCGCTATTACAGCGGTTCATTCAGATTTGGAATCAGGCCGAAAGGGACTGCAATCTACTGTAGAACGCTCTGATTATCCTCTCGGCGGACACGGATTACCATCACGACTAGGGGGAACATATCAATCGGCCGGGGCCATTCTTTATTATGAAAACAATCAGGTCAAGAAGGTATAAGAAATCGCCCCGCCGCGGAGGACGGCAGGCACAGCCCGTATAGGGAGATATGTCAGGCGGGGATTGCCGCAGGTTCCGGTTCCCACCCCAGAGCTTGCAGCCGCTTTAAGTAACCTCGGATCTTGTGTTCCCGGTTGAACCCATCGAAGTAGTTGGGACCCAGGTCATGGAAGGGGACCCCATTCTTGAGGATGTGGTAGACAGCGATCAGTATGGAGTGGGCCACGGCGATCGTCGCCCGGTTTTTGCCCCTGCGAGCCGCAATACGGTGGTATTGGGCGGAGAAATATGAGGTCTTCACATTCCTCGCCGCTTTCGCGCACTGGGTGAGGATGGATTTCAGGGTCTTGTTCCCCTTCCTGGTCCTGCCATGGTACCGCTTCCCGGCACTTTTGTGATTTCCCGGACAGATCCCCGCCCAGGAACACAGATGGGCGGCGGACGGGAAACGTCCCATATCCAGGCCGATCTCCGCCAGGATCACCTCCGCGCTGCGGGGCGCGATGCCCGGTATCTCGTCCAGAGCTTCAATGGCTTTGGCGTAATCCTCCATATAGCTTTCCGCCATCCTGTCCAGCTTGTCGATCCGGCGGCTCAAATCATCCATGTGGTCCAGGATCAGCGCCAGCAGCTGCCGTTGCAATGGTGTGATGATCCCTTCGATGGCCGCCATGATCTGATCCAGCTTCGGCAGGAGGTTCCGATAGATGAGCCGCGAGACCTCCTCGCTGTTCGGCGCGTCCTCTTTTGTGAGCCGTTCCAACAGCTTCCGGGCGCTCTTCCCGCTCAAGTCCTGTATCACGGTACTCAGCTTGATATTGGCGCCCTCCAGTACCTTTTGCAGACGGTTCATCTCCCGGCTCCGCTCCTCGATCAGGCTCTTTCGATACCGGGTCAGTTCACGCAGTTCCCTCTGCTCCCGGCTGGGGACAAAGCTGGCCCGGAGCAGCCCGTGCTGGAGAAGGTCCGCGATCCATTCCGCGTCCTTCACATCCGTTTTGCGCCCCGGCACCGCTTTCATATGCGCCGCGTTTACGATCATCGCGTTCAGCCCCAGAAGTTCAAACAGGTTGTACAGCGGCTTCCAGTATACCCCGTGCTCTCCAAGGCTTCACTTTACTATGCGTCCTCTATTGCCGGTTCCGGCAGGGACAATTTGTGGTTCAACGGGA
>CANQKJ010000147.1 GCA_947624465.1 uncultured Oscillospiraceae bacterium | reverse complement strand
TGGCCGCCGTACTGGTTGGAGGCCACGCAGGCGATGATCTGGGTGACGATGGTGCAGGCCACCTGGAAGCTCTTGGGAGACTCGATGAGCTTGCCGTTGATCATGGTGCCGTTGTCCAGCATATCGCCGATGTTCACCAGGCAGCAGTTGAAGATGGGCTGGACGAAATAGTCGGCGTCGTGGAAGTGGAGGACGCCCTCGTCGTGGGCCTTGGAGATCTTCTCGGGCAGCAGGATGCGGCGGGTCAGGTCCCGGCTCACCTCGCCGGCGATGTAGTCCCGCTGGGTGGAGGCGATGGCGGTGTTCTTGTTGGAGTTCTCCTCCGCCAGGTCCTTGTTCTGGTTGCGCAGCAGGGAGAGGATGGACTCATCCGTCGTGTTGGCCTTGCGGACCAGGGCCCGGGTGTAGCGGTAGATGATGTACGCCTTGGCCAGCTCGTACTTGCCGGCGGCCATCAGCTTGGTCTCCACCATGTCCTGGATGTCCTCCACCAGCAGACGGGGCTTGTGGCTGGCGGCCACCGCGTCGGCGATGGCGTCCACCGAGGCGTCGTCCAGGCGGAACTGCTCCTCTACGGCGGCGTTGGCTTTCTGGATGGCGGCCACGATCTTGCTGCGGTCGAAATCCACGACCGAATTGTCTCTCTTGATGACCTTCATTGGTAAAGCTCCCTCTCTATATCTGAAATTCTGCGCGAACGTCACAGTCTGAAAAACCGGAACTGCCGTACTCCGAAGAGGCCGCCGCCGGGGCTTTGGAAAAACCCGGCAATGACCCGTGCTCAATTATCGTACTACATCTTGTGGTGCCTGTCAAGGGGTTAACGTAAAAAATATCAAAATATTGTGTGTCTGCCCTTTTTATGGTACAGGCGTCCCGTGGCGGCCGGCCGGAGCGGGGCATAGACTGGGATGCACCTGTCCGGCCCTCCCGCCGGGGGCGGGGGATCGCGCCGGACAGGGAGTGAAAGGAGCGTGCTTCATGAACCAAACCTATTTGAACTGCCCCTCCATGGGCGGAGCCATCTCCGCGGAGGAGTTTGCCGCCCAGAGCGGCGATCCCGGCTTCGGCCCCATCCTGGGCGGACAGCAGGGCCAGAACGGCTGCGGCTGCCAGAACGGCGGCCAGCCGCCCTTCTGCGGCTGCTGCCAGCCCATGGTGTGCTGCTGCCAGCCCGTCCAGCCCCCCTGCAAGCCGGTCAAGGTAGACGAGGACGCCTGCTGCTGCAAGCGGTCCTTCCAGGCGGCCCTGGGGCTGCTGTGCAATCCCTGCCTGGCCGGCCTGCTGGACTTCAACGCCGTGGCCTTCATCACCGGCGACTATCTGGCCGGCTCCGTGCCCGAGACCCCGGCCACCCCCACCGCCGGCACCCCGTCCGACAACCTGGCCGACGACCTGACCGGCACCTTCCCCCTGCAACGCCGATCTGCTGGACATCAGCGCCCCGGTATATTCCACCAGCGCCACCGCCGACACCGCGGTACTCACCGCCACCCAGATGTCCCTCTGCGCCCTGGACGCCCTTGCCATCCAGGCCGCCGAGGCCGAGGCCGAGGGCGACCTGTCCGAGGAGGAAGTCGCCGCCCGCAACTTCCGGACCATTCAGTCCATCCTGACCCAGGGGTCCACCCAGGGCTCCTGCGCCATGACCCCCAGCTGCGACTGCTGCGATGGCAGCGGCGAGGACTGCTGCTGCTCCGCCGGCGTGCTCACCGCCCTGTCCCAGGGCAATCTCAGCCGCCAGGTGTCTCTGGTGGCCGGGCCGCTGGTGCTCAACGAGGTCACCCTGCTGGGCCGGGTGGGCAACGTGCTCATCCTGGCCAACCCCGAGGACGACCGGATCTATTTCGTCTGCGCCAACAGCGTGCAGTTCATCGCCTGAGGGCGCGCAAAACCCCCGCGGGATCGCTCCCGCGGGGGTTTCCCTCTTATATCTTACACGTTGAACCGGAACAGGATGATGTCTCCGTCCTGGACCACATAGTCCTTGCCCTCGGAGCGGATGAGGCCCTTCTCCCGGGCGGCCGCCATGGAGCCGCACTCGCGCAAAGCGTCGAAGGCGATGGTCTCCGCCCGGATGAACCCCCGCTCGAAGTCGGAGTGGATCTTGCCGGCGGCCTGGGGGGCCTTGGTCCCCCTGGTGATGGTCCAGGCCCGGCACTCGTCCTCCCCGGAGGTCAAAAAGGAGATGAGCCCCAGCAGGGTGTAGCTGGCCTTGATGAGCCGGTCCAGGCCGGACTCTTTGATGCCCAGGTCCTCCAGGAACAGGGCCTTCTCGTCGGCGGGCAGCTCGGCGATCTCGGCCTCCAGCTTGGCGCACACGGGGATGACCTGGGCGCCCTCGGCCTTCGCCCGGTCCGCCACCTGGTTATAGTAGTCCACCGCCGTGGGGTCGGAGAACCCGTCCTCGTCCAGGTTGGCGGCGTAGATCACCGGCTTGAGGGACAGCAGCTCGGAGGTTTTGATCAGCTCCCCGTCCTCCTCGTCCACCTCATTCAGATAGGACCGGGCGGACTTGCCGTCGTTCATCCAGTCCCGCAGGCCCTCGAACACCTCGGCCTCGTGATTGTACTTCTTGTCCGCCTTGGCGGCCTTTCTGGCCTTGTCGATGCGCCGATCGGCCATCTCCACGTCGGCCATGATGAGTTCCAGGTCGATGATGTCCATATCCCGGACGGGGTCGGTGGAACCCTCCACATGGATGACGTTCTCGTCGTCGAAACAGCGCACCACGTGGACGATGGCGGCGCACTCCCGGATGTTGGCCAGGAACTTGTTGCCCAGCCCCTCTCCCCTGGAGGCCCCCTTCACCAGCCCGGCGATGTCCACGAACTCCACCACGGCGGGGGTGGTCTTTTTCGGCTTGTAGAAGTCGCTGAGCCAGTCCAGCCGGGCGTCGGGCACCGCCACGGTGCCCACATTGGGGTCGATGGTGCAGAAGGGATAGTTGGCGCTCTCCGCGCCGGCGTTGGTGATGGCGTTGAACAGAGTGGACTTGCCCACGTTGGGCAGCCCCACGATGCCTAATTTCATAAATCCTCATACTCCTTGATTTTCAACGGGTTTGGCGGCCTGTAACGGTCTCTGCTGTACCATTACTGTACCATTTTGCGTTTGCTGACTGCGTTCAAACTGTTGGACGGCTTTCGTCATCGAGTCATCGGTCACATGGACATAACGATCCATCGTGGTCTGGATGCTGGCGTGGCCCAGCAGTTTTTGCAGCACTTTGGGCGGCATCCCGCTCTCGATGGCGCGGGTGGCATAAGTGTGGCGCAGCGCGTGCATACAAAAATGCTTGATCCCCGCCTCATCACACAGCTTGTACAAGTGGGTGTCATAAGAACTGTTCTTTGCAGGCTCACCAGTCCTCCAGTTGATAAAGACCAGGTCCCGCATCACAAGGGTCGCTTTCGCGCCGGTACGCCGGTCAATGTACTCCAAGGTCTTGGAGAGGACCGCCCCCTCCCTTCTCCCGTCAGCCCTTGCCTGTACGTCCCGGAGTATCTCGTAGGCACGATTTGTCAGAGGGATCGTTCGGTAACTCTGCTGCGTTTTGGGGGGACCGGCACGCCAGTACTTCTGGCTGTGCCGGTATTCTAACGTTTTATTGACCGTCAACGTCCGTCTTTCCCAGTTGATCGCATCCCAGGTCAAGCCGATCAATTCGCCGGTACGCAGTCCCGTCTCCAGGATCAGCGCGTATTGCGCATAATTGTGAGACCGCTTGGCCGTCTCCAGGAATTTTTGCTGTTCTTCCACCGTAAGGAACTTGATGTCATCCACGGCGCGGATGGGTTTCGTGTATCTTACCCCATCCATAGGGTGTTTGGCAATCAGGTCATTCATGACCGCTGACCGGAGCATAGTGCCCATAGCGATATACGCCTGCCGGATCGTAGAGCCCGCATAATCGTCTTCCATACGGTTCAGAACCATCTTGCAGTGCATCGGTTTGACCGCCGCCAAAGGCATACTGCCGATCACAGGCTGAATATTGTGTTCATATCTCTCCCGGTAATTTCTCCGGGTGTTGGGCGCCAGATCGCCTACGATATTTTTAATCCAATACTCAAACCATGCGTCCACGGTCACATCCGGAGGGACGACTGCGCTATTGTGCTTGTCCGCGTATCTTGCGTCTTCCAGCCAATTTCGGGCCTCCGGAAGTGTAGAAAAACATCTGACGGAACGCTTCCCTTGTTTATTTACAAATCTTGCGCTGTAAAGACCGTCCTTTCTTTGGCAGATCCCTTTGCCACATTCTCTGCCTTTTAAGTTTTTACCCATAATAGGACTCCTTTCCCGCTATGAGAAAAAAGCCCCATGCAACAACAATCATTGTAGCATAGGGCTTTCTTTTTCTCAATAGCGAAATGCGTTCAAATGATCAATTTATTACTGATGAACTCCTCGAACTCTTTGCGCTTCACCAGCTTTTTTGTGCCTACATAGAGGACAAAGGGGCAGTTGGGCGTCCGCAACAGGCTGTCGATTTTGTTAATCCCGATGTTGCTGTACTCAGCCGCCTCCCGGATGGTCAGCGTCATTTTCAGGTGGATCGGGACATGATCCCCTTCGCCGTGAGACTGTGATCTATCTGAGGAGCGATACTTAGTCTCCAAGACGACCACCCTTCCTCACCGACGCCAGGTAGATGTCCGTGACGTCGGGGCGCTCATGGCCCAGGAGCCTGGAAACTTCGAAGTGGGCCGTCAGTTCGGGAGTGCCGGCATCCACCAGCCTCTGATACTGCTCGGCGGCGTAGGTGTGGCGCAGCCCATGGAAGGTCAGGGGGCGCTCGTCGCCCTCGTCACGCAGTTCCTTGCGATGATCCAGCAGGAACTTCTGGACGCCGTAAATGGCGTCGTCGGTAGGCATATCGTCGGGCACAAGGAGCTTATGGCCCCGCGCCGTCCGGCGGAGCTGCTCCCGGAGGGCAATGGTAATCTGCTCGTTGATGGGCACCGTGCGGACCTTGCCGCCCTTGCCCTTGATGGTGATGGCCCCTCTGCGCAGAGCGTCCTCCGCGATGGCCGTGTCGATGCGGAAGCACTCATGGACCCGCAGGCCGGCATACCGGGCCAGGTAAAAGGCCAGGATGTAGTCGTAACGGTCCTCGGCCAGAGCGGTCATCAGGAGGCGGTTGAACTCCGGCGGAGTCCAGGTGCGATCCTTCTGCCCGAACCGCCGGCGCTCCAGCTGGATGCCCAGCTCATCGTTGCCGGGCAGGCAGCGCTTGGTGTCCATCAGGTCATGGAAAAACCGGATGGCGGCCAGGTCGGTCTTGATGGTAGAGGCGGCCTTCCCGGCCATCTGCATGTGCTCCACGTAGCTGACCAGATGCTCACCTCTGAGATTGGACAACTTTTGCAGGTGGTAGTGATCCGCGAGGAATTTGCAAAACCGCTTCACGGCCTCGTAATACCGATCCTTGGTCCGGAAGCTCCCCTGCCGATTGTGCCTTGCCAGCTTATCCAACTGGTCCACGAGAGCCCTGTAAATGCCCTCGTTCTTGATCTTGGTTTTCATGTGAAAAAGACTCCTTATATTCATGATCATG
>CANQKJ010000146.1 GCA_947624465.1 uncultured Oscillospiraceae bacterium | reverse complement strand
ACAGAAGCGCCGGAGGGATACTTTGTGACCGATCAATGTATCGGCTGCAAGTTCTGCTATTCCAAATGTCCGCAGAAGTGTATTGACATTTCGGTAAAGCCGGTGGCCATCCGGCAGGAGAATTGCTTGCACTGCGGAAACTGCTATGAGGTTTGCCCGGCACGGGCGGTTGTGAAAAGAGGGGTATGATGACACAGGCAGAGCGACGAATGTTCTTGATCCAAAAATTGCTGGACGATGCGCCGCAATATCACAATTTGCTGATTCCGCAGGATACAGCCGGACAGAAGAAGCTGCTCCGCTCTCTGATGAACGTCCGCCCGCCGCGTCAGATGGAGGATGATTTTCTGACGGTGCAGGACGCATACCTGCAAGAGGAAACCGCCCGGAAGGGCGTCACGGATATAGCTGACCTGACACCCGTGGAGCCGGGTATCTATCTCTGGCAGGGAGATATTACTACGCTGAAATGTGGTGCTGTTGTGAACGCCGCCAACAGCGGAATGACCGGCTGCTATGTACCCTGTCACGGTTGTATCGACAACGCGATACACACCTACGCCGGGGTACAGCTCCGGCTGGCCTGCGCGGAACTTATGGAAAAGCAAGGACATGAAGAACCCACCGGGCGGGCCAGGCTCACGCCCGCCTACAATCTGCCCTGCGATTATGTTCTCCATACCGTCGGCCCTATCATATACGGTCGTGTGACGCAAAAGGACCGGGAACTGCTTGCCTCCTGCTACCGCTCCTGTTTAGAGCTGGCACAACGGAACAAGATCAAGAGCGTGGCGTTCTGCTGCATTTCCACGGGAGAGTTTCATTTTCCAAATGACGAAGCCGCAAAAATCGCTGTGGACACGGTGCGGCAATATAAAGGCGACACAGAGGTGATCTTTAATGTTTTCAAGAATGTCGATTACGAAATCTACAGGGAACTACTCGGATAATATCCAGCGGCTCAGGGATGCACTGGACAAAGCGGACGCCGTTGTGGTGGGCGCGGGAGCGGGTCTGTCTACTGCGGCGGGTTTTACCTATGCCGGGGAGCGGTTTGATCGGTACTTCTCCGACTTTGCCGGGAAATACGGCTTTTCCGATATGTATTCCGGCGGCTTTTATCCGTTCCCCACGCCGGAGGAATTTTGGGCGTATTGGAGCCGATATATTTTCATCAACCGTTATGCAGACGCTCCGAAGCCGGTCTACGACAATCTGCTGTCGTTAGTTAAGGACAAGGACTATTTTGTGATCACCACGAACGTGGATCACTGTTTTCAAAAAGCGGGCTTTGACAAAAAGCGCCTTTTCTACACCCAGGGAGACTACGGCCTGTTTCAATGCTCCGGGCCCTGCTGTCAGGAGACCTTTGACAATGATGACACGATCCGACGGATGATGGAGCGGCAAACAGATATGCGTATCCCCTCGGAACTTCTGCCCGTCTGCCCCCATTGCGGCAGGCCCCTGACCATGAATTTGCGCGCTGACGACAAATTTGTGGAGGACGAAGGCTGGCACCGGGCGGCGGAGCGGTACGAAAACTTCCTGCGGACGCGGAGAAACGGACGGATCTTGTTCCTGGAGCTGGGTGTCGGCTACAACACGCCGGTCATTATCAAGTACCCATTCTGGCGCATGACCGCACAGAATAAAGCGGCGGCCTATGCTTGTATCAATTACGGCGAGGCCATCTGTCCCATAGAGATTGAAAAGCAGTCGATCTGCATAGACGCGGATATAAAGAGCGTGCTTACCGAATTATTTGCCGAAAAATAAATTTCCCTGTGAGACACAAATAGAGAGATGGGTAACTTCTCCCGCTGCATTGAGCAGACCTTTGACGCATTTTGTAAAGCGGTCATCCGCAACAAGAGCAGGCAGATACACCGGGAATTGGCAAGACGTGAGGCATGGGAGATCCCGCTGGAAGGGCTCAACATAGCCGGAGAATCTTATCCCCGCAAAGAGGAATACCGTCCCGGCCGCACGCTGCACGTCCACGGCCGGCCTGTTCAGATCCACGACCCCATGCTGGCCCAGGCCATCCTGTGGCTGCCGCCTCAAAAGCGGGACATCATTCTGCTCTATTATTTCTTTGAGTACAGCGAACCGCAAATCGGTAAAATACTGGGCTTGAGTGCCAGCGCCGTCAACCGCCGCCATAGACAAGCCCTGGAACGCCTGAGAGAGATTTTAGAGGGCATGGGGTATGAGAGATAAAGTTCCATATAAGATCATTATAGCGGCCAAGAATGGCGACGCGGAGGCCATGCAAGCCATCTTCTGGCATTATCAAGGTTATATCGCCTATTTTTCAAGGCGGAGCGGACACGGCCAGGGCGGTGAGCCGATCACTTATGTTGACGAGGACATTCGGGAACGTATCGAAGCAACCCTGATGTATGCCATCGTCTCCCGCTTCGACGCGGAAAGGCCGCCGAACAATTCAATCCACCCACAGAAATAAATCTCACGGTGAGACGCAATTTTCGACAGGAAATGCGCCTCACCGTGAGACTCGTTTTCTGGCGAAAAAAGTTTTGTTTTGGGAACCTTTGTAAAATCTCCACGAAAAGCGGGTCGTTTTAATATTCCGTGACAGTTAAGGAGTAGAGGGATCAATAAGCCCCTCATGCTACAACTGAACAGGGCAGCCAGATACATTCCGTATGTGTGGAGCCGGGCGGCGGGTGCGCCGGGAAAGTCCCCCATGAAGGGAGGTCAGTCAACGGGAGGACGGAGCGAACACCACCAGCGCCGCAAAGCAGCCGTGGCAAGCTGCGGGCCAGGAAGCATATACGGGGATGATGATACTTGCGTTGGCCATGCGTCACAGCGTGGAACGCCCCGCCATGAGAATGGAGGGAGGCACATTGATCCTATGAGGTGGTCGGCCTGCCGCCGTCTGGATATGCTCTTTTTCTGCAATATGTGAATCTGTTGATCCGCTCCGCTTGACGGCGCGGATTTTGTCGTTTTTTGCGTCTCACCGTGAGACGCAATTATCATATAGGGGGAATACATATGGCTGGCACTCATAGTGAGAAGCAGCCAACGCTAAAGACAGAGAACAAGGTTGGCAACACAGTTTATTATGTTTCTGGGTTTTTCGCCGCCCAGGGCGTTACCGTCTCCGAAAAAATCAGAGGTTTGCTTGACAAAGAAACAAAAAGAAACCATGCCTGATTTGTGCAGAAATTTGACGCTATATGCGGATATTGATATAATTTAAGTGTCACAAGGCAAGAGACGGTAACTGCCGGATAGGAGGCTGAAATGAACAGGCAGTTGACAAATGAAAAATGGGCGGCGCTCTACGTCCGCCTCTCCCGCGACGATGAAAATGAGGGGGACAGCAACAGCATCGCCCATCAGATCGATATTCTCGCCAAGTATTGCAAAGACCGAGGAATAACCGATTACAAAATCTATAAAGACGACGGTTTCTCCGGCACCAATTTCCGCCGCCCCGGTTTTCAGGAAATGCTGGCGGACATTGAGAGTGGACTTGTAAGCATGGTGATCGTCAAGGATATGTCCCGGTTCGGGCGGAACTATCTGGAGGTGGGCCTCTATACCGAGGTGCGTTTCCCGGAGATGGGGGTACGCTTCATCGCCGTCAATGACGGGGTGGACAGCGACGATCAGATGGGCAGCGACTTCACTCCTTTTCGGAACATTATCAACGAGTGGTATGCCAAGGATACCAGCAAGAAAATTCGGGCGGTATTCCGCAATAAAGGGATGTCCGGCCAGCGTCTCGCTACAAACGCCCCATATGGCTATATAAAGGGCGCGGACGGCCATCTGATCATCGACGAGGAAACGGCCCCCGTGGTAAAGCTGATTTTCCAACTATGTGTTGAAGGGAACGGCCCCGGTAAAATCGCCCGTATGCTGAAAGAACGAGGCATACCCACAGCGGGAACGATAGAGTTCCGGCGAACAGGCAGGACACGGAATTACCACCCGGACGATCCCTGCGGGTGGAATGAAAGCAGCGTTTCTAATATTCTCGCCCAGGTGGATTACCTGGGGCAGACCACCAATTTCAAAACCACGAAGCTGTCCTATAAAAGCAAGCGGGTGATTGTGAATCCGCCGGACAAATGGGCGATCTTTGAAAACACCCACGAAGCGATCATTGATAAGGACACATGGGAAATAGTACAGAAAGCCAGGGAACAGCGCCGCCGCCCCACTAAGATGGGAGAGATGGGGATGTTCTCCGGGCTGGCTTACTGCGCCGACTGCGGCGCACGGTTGTACCATTGCCGGACTACCTCCTGGACCCATGAGCAGGAGTGTTATACCTGTTCCAACTACCGCACAAGAAAACAATGCAGCGCACACTATATCCGGGCTGTGGTGCTGGAACAGCTGGTACTCCAAAACCTGCAAAGGGTGGTGGCCTACGCCCAGGAGGACGAGGACGAATTTGTGCGTCTGGTGATGACAAACAAGCTGGCGGCGCAGAGTGTGGAACGGGAGCAGGCTAAACGCAAATTGGAGAAAGCCGAACACCGGATCAATGAACTGGACGCCATCATCCGAAGGCTATATGAGGACCATGTGCTGGGAAAGCTGAGCGAGGAACGCTTTGCGAAAATGTCCGGGGACTATGAACGGGAGCAGGCCGAATTAAAGCAGACTGTTTCAGAACTTCGGCCCACCGTTGAGAGCGCCGAGGAACAGGCGGTGAATCTTCAAAGTTTTCTCAAGATCGTCAGGAAGTACACAGAACCCACGGAATTGACGCCGGCGCTCCTGCGGGAGTTTGTGGAGAAAATCGTCGTCCATGCCCCGGACAAATCCACTGGCCACCGTGTTCAGCGAATTGACATACACTATAATTTCATCGGTGAAATTGATTTTTCCCCGGAGTTTAGCAGATCCAGTAAAAACAACAACAGCATGATACCGAAGTACCATGCTGTTGCTGTTGGATGATAAAACATTCTTTATCAGCCGCGCCCATTGTGGATCGGTATTTCTTTTAGTTCTAAATTTGAGAAAGTTCATATTGTCTTCCATTTGTTTCTCCCGACAATTATTTGGTGAGAAGGTGATATAATATCACGATAACAATTCTCTAATTTTAAATGTCGTCTTTCTTCTTTTCGCTCTCTGGAAGCAAATCAAAAGGAACTAATAGATTGTGTAGTTTTGCCATATCATTTCTACCCGTCTTTTCGATTGTTCCTCCATATCTGTATCCTTCTGCACGCATAAATGCATTCCAACGCTTATGCTCTAGTAATTCAAGCGCAGTTTGCTCATCAGGTGTTCTTTGATCTCTTGGTTTTTCTGCACCAGGTATTTTACATAAACATCTCAATTTGCTGTGTATAGTTGAAGCAATTGAAGACTGATAATTGTACTCAAACGCCCAAAAAGTACTCTCGCTAGTGGGGTCATAGAATAAGTGGCGCTTTAGCGCAGCGTTCTCCAGTTCAGAGTTGATAACAACTTCTTCGGAATAAGTTCCGTCTACGTCACCCAAAAAGTCAATATTGTAGCGCTGCCCTTTGAAATTTGTTATCCCTTCGAGATTTTTCGCTTTTTGTGTATCACTGGTTATTG
>CANQKJ010000145.1 GCA_947624465.1 uncultured Oscillospiraceae bacterium | reverse complement strand
TCCGCATCCCCGTCCACATGGTGGAGACCATCAACAAGGTCATCCGGGTGAACCGCCAGCTCCTCCAGGAGCTGGGCCACGACCCCACTCCCGAGGAGACCGCCGCCGAGATGAATATGCCGGTGGAGAAGGTCCGGGAGATTTTGAAGATCGCCCAGGAGCCCGTGTCCATGGAGACCCCCATCGGCGAGGAGGAGGACTCCCACCTGGGCGACTTCATCGAGGACGAGAGCGCCTCCGAGCCCTCCGAGGTGGCCTCCTTTACCCTGTTGAAGGAGCAGCTGGTGGAGGTGCTGTCCACCCTGACCCCCAGGGAGGAGAAGGTGCTCAAGCTGCGTTTCGGCATCGAGGACGGCCGCACCAGGACGCTGGAGGAGGTGGGCCGGGAGTTCAACGTGACGAGAGAGCGCATCCGCCAGATCGAGGCCAAGGCCCTCCGCAAGCTCCGCCACCCCAGCCGTTCCAAGAAATTGAAGGACTTTTTGAGCTGAGAGGACGCAGAAAGAGCCGCCTGTCAAAAGACAGGCGGCTCGTGCGTTATCCGCGCTTTTTTGCGGGCGGCCGGCCCGCGTCGGCGTTTTTGACGAAGATGCCCACCAGTTCGCCGGTGTCGGGGTCGGCCAGGTCCAGCACGAACAGCCGGCCGCCCAGGGTGGGGATGGGGTAGAACACGTACTCCTGGCTGCGCTTTTTGCCGATGAGGTCCAGACACTGGGCGAAGCGGTCCAGCTTGGCCTTGGGGAACAGATAGTCGAAATGGGCCAGCAGAAAATGGTCAAAGGGGACGCCTTTCAGCATTTCCAGAGTCTTTTTGTAGTCCTCCAGGGAGCTCTCCGGGAAGAACAGGCAGGCCTGGGGGGAGATGGCGTCCCCTGCCAGCAGGAGGCTCCGCTCCGGGATCAGCAGGCCCAGGCTGCCGGGGGTGTGGCCGGGCAGGGCGATGACCTCGGCGGTGAGGCCGCCCAGGTCGATGACCGTGCCGGGGGAGAGGGGACGGACCCGGCTCTTGTCGGCGAAATTGGGCACCATGTAGGAGAAGTCCATGCGCTGGGTCTCCTCCAGGATGGGCAGCTCGCTGAGGCCCACGTCCATCAGGGGGAGGTCGGCCTCCGACATATAGACCCGGTCGAACTGGCGGTTGCCGCCCACATGGTCGAAGTGGCAGTGGCTGTTGATGACCATGGGGACAAAGCCGGTCAGCCCGGCCACATAGGAGCGCAGGTCCCCCAGGCCCATCATGGTGTCGTACAGGATGGCGCCCGTCGTCCCCGCCAGCAGGGTGCAGAAATTCCCCCGCCCGTCCCCGATGTGGAACACGCCCTCCATGACCTCTCTGTGGCTCAGTCCGTCCATATCCATTCCTCCCGCGGTTTTGGAAAATGGTAGCACGGAAGGGGGGCGGATGTCAAGCGGGGAGGGGACGGGAAGGGCTTGAAACCGCCGGAAAACCGTGATAAACTGGGACAAAGACAGCGCGAGAGGAGAGAGAGACGTGGAGCGGATGACCCCTGAACGGCTGCGGCGGACCAAGGAGGAGCTGTTCCGGGCCCTGCAGACCAAGACCCCCCTGCGGCAGTTCCTGCAGATCGCCCACGAGGCCACCGGCCTCCAGTTCAGCCTGTGCAGCGCCAGCTTCGCGGTATTGACGACCTATCCCGACATGGACGACGAGGCCAACCTGGTCACCTCCGGCGGGCGGCAGTTCGTGCGCTTCGGCGTGACCCTGGAGATGGACGAGAAGCGGCACGTGAAGCGCCTTTTGGAGAGCGCCCGGCCCAATGTGTCCAACGACCCCCGCTTTCCCAACCCCATCCTGTTCCAGGCCATCCGCATCAACCAGGCCATGGTGGCCTATCTCTTTTCCCCGGGCCGTCCGGAGGGCTTTTTCCCGGAGGAGCTGGGGCTGGTGGAGTATCTGGCCCAGGTGCTGTCCATCGAGATGCAGAAGCAGGACTTTTTCGCCTCCGAGAGCGGCGTGAAGTACGAGTATTTCCTGCTGGAGCTGCTGGAGAGCCGGCTGAAGAGCGAGACCTCCGCCGTCCAGCGGCTGCACCAGCTTGGCCGCAGGCCCCAGCCCTACTACTATCTGGCGGAGTTCACCTTTGACGACGTGAGCTCCCGCCCCTCGGGCAGCTATTTCTTCGATCAGCTCCTCTCCCTGTTCCCGGACAGCCTGGTGGGACTCATCAAGGGCCGGATGTGTATGCTGCTGCCCCGGAGCCAGATCGGCGCCCTCACCCCCTGGGAGGAGGAGGCGCTGAAGAGCTTTTTGGAGTTCAACCATATGCGGGTCAGTTTCAGCGACCGGTTCACCTCCCTGCTGGCTGCCCCCTACGCCAGGGAGCAGGCCCGCCGGACCGCGGCGGAGGGCGGCGGGGAGGAGCGGGTGCGGTACTATGAGCAGGTCCGCCTCTACCACCTGCTGGACCGGGTGGGGGACAGCGAGCTGCTGCGCTCCGTGATCCACCCGGACGTGGAGCTGCTCCGCCGGTACGACGGGGAGCACAACACCCACTACCTGGAGACCCTCTGGGCCTATCTTGAGGCCAACCGCAGCGCCGTCCAGGCCGCGGCCGCCCTGTTCATCCACAAGAGCACCTTCTTCTTCCGCATGGGCAAGATCGCCGAGCTGGTGGGGGACGACGTGATGCGGGACGGGGAACGGCTGTTCGACTACGAGCTGTCCCTGCGGCTGCTGGAATACCTCCACCGGGGGTCGGATCAGGCACATTAGACAAATGTCCGAAATATTGCCGTTTTTTTCACAAAGCATTTGACTGCTGTCGGATGACGAAAACGGGAAAGAGAATTATAATCTTAATTGAATAGATTGCACAAAGAGGCACGGCAAAATTCTGGTTTTTGTGGAGACAACTCACTATTTTACCGGCGCCCCTGCGTGAGCGGGACGCCGGAGGCCGGAGCGATATGGATTCGCCCGGAGCTGCCGGCGCCCGCCCTTTTTTCGGACGGTTGTTCGGTTCGTGTGTCATTGGCCGCGAAGGGCGGCCGCAAACATATAGAGGGTCCGCCAACGCGGGCGCTCAACGAGAAAACAGGAGGTAATGTTATGGCATTCAAAGTGATGGGCGTCTGCGGGGGACGCAGGGACGGCAACAGCGAGATCCTGACGAAAGAGGCTCTGCTCGCCTGCCAGGAGCTGGGGGCGGAGATCACCTACGTCAACCTGAACGACTACAAGATTTTGGACTGCACCGGCTGCACCCACTGCACCCAGGGGATGTTCATGAAGGGCGAGAACGTGGGCTGTGTGCTGAAGAACGCGGACGACAAGGACAAGCTGATGCAGGCCATGTTCGAGAACGACGCCTTCATCTTCGCCGCCCCCACCTACGATCTGCAGGTGTCGGCCAACTTCACCCGGTTCATGCAGCGCTCCCTGGCCTATGAGACCGCCTTCCTGGAGAAGATCGGCGCCATCAAGCCCAAGCACCGCATCGCCGGCCTGATCACCACCGGCGGCTCCACCCGTGCGTGGATGTCCATGTCCCTGGAGAATATGCAGGCCGCCATGTTCACCTGCGACTTCAACGTGATCGACATGATCCTGGCCACCCGGGTCCCCGCCAAGGGCCATGTGCTCACCCGGCCCGAGCTCATCGAGCGGGCCCACAAGATGGGCGAGAACATCATGAAGTCCCTGAGCAAGGACCCCAAGGACCGGGGCTGGGAGGGCGACCCCGACTTCGGCTGGTGCCCCCACTGCCACTCCAACTCCCTGTCCCTGGGCGAGCCCCAGTGGGACGGCACCTACTACAAGGTGGAGTGCCAGGTGTGCGGCTGCGGCGGCGTGCTGAAGGAAGAGGACGGCAAGTGGAAGTTCGTTATCGACCCGGAGAACGGCCATTTGAAGGACCGCACCACCGTGGCCGGTCGGGGCCTCCACCTGGACGAGATCGGCACCACCGAGGGCGGCTTCTACCGCGATCCCCACAACTTCGAGATTGTCAAGGAGAAGATGCCCCGCTACAAGGAAATGAAGTACAAGACCGTGTAAGTCACCTGCCAAAAGTTTACATAATTGTTTAGGAGGTATACACCATGAAGCAACTGGAAACCGATGTCATCGTCGTGGCCGCGGGTCTGAGCGGCCTGGCCGCCTGCTGTGCCGCCGCCGAGGGCGGCGCCCGGGTCATCGCCTTTGAGAAGGCCAGCACCACCGGCGGCGCCGCCAACATGGCCATGGGCCCCTTGGGCGTGGGCTCCCGCATCCAGCGCGAGCACATGATCCCCCTGAGCCCCATCGAGGCCTTCCGCAAGCATATGTATTTCACCCACTACCAGGTGGATCCCCGGCTGGTGCGCGACTACTACTTCAAGTCCGGCGACACCATCGACTGGCTGTGCAGCATGGGCGTGGAGTTCGTGGGCGTGCAGCGGGCCTTCGGCGCCGACGAGGCCACCCGTCCCTATTCCGACGGCGAGTTCACCTGGCACGTCTGCAAACCCGAGGGCGGCGGCGTTCCCGGCCCCCGCGCCGCCTCCGGCATGATGAAGAAGATGACCGAGTACGCCAAGAGCCTGGGCGTGGAGTTCTATCTGGAGACCCCCGTGAAGAAGCTCATCAAGGAGGGCGACGCCGTGGTGGGCGTCGTCGCCGTGGACAAGAACGGCGAGGAGATCGAGTGCCGCGCGCCCTCCACCATCGTGGCCACCGGCGGCTTCGGCGACAACCCGGAGATGATCAGGGAGTACACCGGTTTCGAGTACGGCAAGACCATCTTCAACTTCGCCGTGCCCGGCATGAAGGGCGACGGCATGAAGATGTGCTGGGAGGCCGGCGCCGCCAAGACCCCCATCATCATGGAGCTGATGTATCAGCTTCCCGACAACATGAATCACTTCATCATCGAGGGCGCCTTCCGTCAGCCCTGCCTGTGGGTGGACCGCAACGGCAACCGCTTCATGCCCGAGGATCAGATCGGCAACACCACCTTCACCGGCAACGCCATCTCCCACCTCCCCGGCAAGGTGGCCTTCTCCATCTTCGACAGCAAGGCCCTCAAGCGCTATAAGAAGCACGGGCCGGACATCATCTCCCACGTCCATCCCCACGACCTGTACGATCACTTCGACGAGCAGTGGGAGCGGGATATGGCAGCCGGCTACGAGCCCATCTCCCAGGGCGACACCATCGAGGAGCTGGCCAAAAACGCCGGCATCGACGTGGACGGCCTGGTGGCCCAGGTGGAGGAGTACAACGCCATGTGCGACGGCGGCTACGATGAGCTGTTCGAGAAGAACCGCGCCTATATGCACAAGATCGAGAAGCCGCCCTTCTACTGCTGCCGGCAGACCGTGGGCGCCTACGGCTCCCTGGGTGGCGTGAAGATCAACCACAAGATGGAGGCCCTGAACGAGGACGCCCGTCCCATCCCCGGCCTGTACTGCGTGGGCACCGACGCCTGCTCCATCTACGGCGACTCCTATCCCTTCGTGCTGTCCGGCAACACCATGGGCTTCTGCCTGAACTCCGGCCGCATCGCCGGTGAGAACGCCGCGGCAAAGGTGGGCTTCTGATATGGTGACTCTGACTGTCAACGGCCAGGTCATCCAGGCCGTTGAGGGGCA
>CANQKJ010000144.1 GCA_947624465.1 uncultured Oscillospiraceae bacterium | reverse complement strand
ACCCTCATGTGGCCGGTGCGCATCGCCGCCGCCGGCAAGGCCGTCACCCCCGGCGGGGCGGTGGAGATCTGCCGCATTTTGGGGAGGGATGAGACCCTCCGCCGTCTGCGGATGGGGCTGGAAAAGCTGGCCTGAGGCCCATTTTGGCCCTGCCGTATCCCGCATAACAACGCAAAAAAGAGTGGTTTTCGGTGCGAAAACCACTCTTTTTGCGTATCTTCGCCGCACGGGGCGGAATGTCCGGGGATATCCCGGAGGATCACCCGTCCAGGGCCAGGGAGGCGGCCAGCAGCTTTTTGGTGTACTCATGCCGGGGGTGGTCGTAGACCTCATCCACATCCCCCTGTTCCACGATCTGCCCGGCCGTCATCACCGCCACCCGGTCGCAGAGCTGGTAGACCACCGCAAGGTCGTGGGAGATGAACAGATAGGACAGCCCCAGCCGCTCCTTCAAATCGGCCAGCAGACGCATGATCTGGGCCTGCAGGGTCACGTCCAGCGCCGACACCGGCTCGTCCAGCACGAGGAAGCGGCTGCCCTGGATGAGGGCGGCGGCGATGGCCACCCGCTGGCGCTGGCCCCCGGAGAGCTGGGCGGGCCGGCGCTTCAGATGCTCCGGCTCCAGCTCCACCAGAGAGAGCATCTCCTCCACCCGGCGGCGGCGCTCCTCCCGGTCCTTGACCCCGGCGGCCCGGAGGGGTTCTTCCAATATCCAGCCCACCGTTTTGGCGGGGTTCAGGGAGCCGTAGGGGTCCTGGAACACCATCTGAGGCCGGGGGCTGTTGACGGCCAGTTCCCCCTCGATGTCGGTGACCAGGCCCAGCAGGCACTTGGCCAGGGTGGACTTGCCGGAGCCCGACTCGCCCACGACGCCCAGGGCCTCGCCGGGGGCCAGGGTGAGGGACACGTCCCGGAGGACCTGTCTGCGGTCCTTCCCCCGGCCGTAAAAGCTGTTCAGGTGGGAGACGGTGAAGATGGGTTCATCCATGGGCGCCGCCCCCTTTCAACCGGGTCCGGGTGGGCCGGGAGGAGATCAGCAGCTTTGTGTAGTCCTCCCTGGGATGGCGGAACACGTCGTCCGTGGGGCCGGACTCCACGATCCTGCCGTTTTTCATCACCAGCACCCGGGGGCACAGCGCCCGGACCACCGCCAGGTCGTGGGAGATGAACAGGATGGCCACCCCCTCGGTCCGGTTGATGTCCTTCAACGTCTCTAAGATCTGGGCCTGGATGGTCACGTCCAGGGCGGTGGTGGGCTCGTCGGCGATGAGCAGTTTGGGCCGCAGCACCAGGGCGGCGGCGATCATCACCCGCTGGCGCATCCCGCCGGACAGCTCGTGGGGCCAGGCGTCCCAGAGGCCCTCCGGGTCGGGCAGGCCGGCCAGGGCCATGGCCTCCAAAGAGCGGGCCTTCCGCTCCGCCGCGGGCAGCTTGCCGTGGACCCGCAGTGCCTCCTCCACCTGTCTGCCCACCCGCATGGTGGGGTCCAGGCTGGTCATGGGCTCCTGGAAGATGATGGACAGCTCGTCCCCCTGGTACTCCCGGAGCTGCCGGGGGGAGAGGGAGAGCAGGTCCACTCCTCCGAACAGGGCCTGGCCGGTGATTTCGGCGCAGGGGTTTTGGATGATGCCCATGAGGGCGTGGGTGGTCATGGACTTGCCGGAGCCGGACTCCCCCACGATGCCCACTACCTCGCCTTCCGCCATCTGGAGAGAGACGCGGTCCACGGCGGTGAAGAGTTCCGGCCCGTCGTGAAAGACCACGGACAGGTCCCGGATATCCAGCATCATGGTTCCACCCCCAGTTGCCCGCGGACGCCCTCGCCCACCAGGCCCACGCCCAGGATCAGCAGGATGATGACCAGGGCGGGGAAGGCGGTGAACCAGGGGGCCTTCAGCAGATAGGCCTGGGATTCGCTGAGCATATAGCCCAGGCTGGGTTCGGTGGGGCTGACCCCCACGCCCAGGTAGCTCATGGACGCCTCGGCCAGGACGGCGTTGTTGAAGCCGATGGTGAGTCCCGACAGCAGCACCGGCCAGGTGTTGGGCAGGATGTGGACGAAGATGATGCGGAGGTCGGACACCCCCATCAGCTTGGCGGACTTCACGTAGTCCCGGTCCCGCTGCTTGAGGAACTCGCCCCGCACCAGCCGGGCGAAGCTGGGGACGAACAGCACCCCCAGGGCGGCGATGATATTGTACTTGCCCCGGCCCAGCAGGGCGATGGCCACCAGGGCCAGCAGGATGCTGGGGAAGGCGGACACCGCGTCGCACAGGCGCATGACGACCGCGTCTGCCGCGCCGCCGTAGTACCCGCAGAGGGCCCCGATAAGCAGCCCGAACACAAAGCCGATGACCAGCACCGCCGCCGCGATGGTCAGCGTGGTGCCCGCCCCCTCCAGGGCGCGGGAGAAGATGTCCCGGCCCATATAGTCGCACCCGAAGGGGTGGGCCAGGGAGGGCAGGGCGTACTTGTCCGCCGCGCTGCGGGCGGAGGGGTCGTAAGGGGTCCAGAAGAAGCCCAGAATGGTCCAGGCCGCCATGACGGCGGTGAGGGCGGCTCCCACGGTGAGATACCAGTTTTTCCGCTTCACGCCCTCACCTCCCGTCGATCCGGGGGTCCATCACCCGGTAGAGAACGTCGGACAGGAAATTGCAGCACACCACCACGATGGCCACCAGGGCCACGATGGCCTGGACCACCGGATAGTCCCGGTTGCCGATGGAGGTGATGAGGATGCGGCCCACCCCCGCCACGCCGAACACCTGCTCCACCACGATGGAGCCGGTCAGTATCTCGGCGATGGTCATGGCCAGGAAAGTGACCACCGGGATCATGGCGTTGCGGAGCACATGGCCCCACAGCACCGAGGACCGGGACCGGCCCTTGCTGTACGCCGTGCGCACGTAGTCCTGGCCCAGCTCCCCCAGCACCGAGCCCCGCAGTAGCCGCACCGTCATGGCGCTTTTTGGGATGGCCACCGCCAGGGCGGGGAAGAGCATATACCACAGGTGGGGCAGCAGGCCCGCCGACGGGGGGACGTACTCCGGCCGGAACCAGTGGAGCACCAGGGCGAACAGGTACATCAGGCCGATGCCCAGCACGAAGCCGGGGACCGACATGGCAAGCTGGTCCAGCACCGTGAGGACCTTATCGGGCCAGCTGCCGGCAAACCGGGCGCACAGCAGCCCCAGGGGGATGGAGATGACCACGATGAGGGCGAAAGCCAGGGCCGCCAGGGTCAGGGTGGCCCCCACCTTGGGCAGCAGAAGCTGGGCCACCGGCATATCGAAGTTGAAGGAGTCCCCAAAGTCGCCGGTGACGAACTCCCCCAGCCATTTTAAGTACCGCTGCCACAGGGGCAGATCCAGGCCCATCCGCTCCCGGAAGGCGGCGATCTGGGCGTCGGTGGCCTCCAGGCCCAGGACGGCCTCGGTGGGGTCGCCGGGGATGACGGAGAAGGCGATGAAGGCCAGCAGCGTCACCAGCAGCAGGGTGCCGATCAGCAGCAGCACCCGCTTCAGGATGGATTTTGCCATAGGGCACCTTCTTTGCGTTGAAAATGGGGCCCCCGCGAAAACCCAGCGAAGCGGTTTTCGTGGGGAGAGGAGGAGCAACGGAGCAAGCGAGGCCTGCCGCTTGCGGAAGGCCGAGCGTACGAAGTTTGCTCCGACGAGGCTTGCCCCCACGGGAAAAGGCTCCCGTGGGGGTGTTTTGCCGTTATTTGAATCTGACGCTGGACATATCCAGCACATAGGTGCAGTAGAACGTGAAGCTGTCGGGGTCCAGCTCCGGGGAGAGGACCACCAGCTCGCACAGGTCCTGGAGCCACAGGGAGGCGGCCTGCTCGTTCAAAATCTGCTCGGCCCGCTTGTAGAGTTCCATCTGCTCGCTCTCGTCCAGGGTGGTCTGGGCCTTGGCGGTCACCTCGTCATACTCCGCGTCGGAGAAGTTGATGAAGTTTTTGCTGTGGTCGGAGGCGTAGCGCACCAGCATCTCCCGGGCGGTCATGTCGCTGGCGGAGATGCCGGACACGGTGGTCTGGAAGTCCCGGCCCCGGTACACGGCGCTGACCCAGGTCTCCCACTCCACGGGGACCACCTCGGCGTTGATGCCCACGGCCTTGAGCTGGTCGGCGATGACCACGCCGGTGTCCACGTGCTGGGCGTAGTTGGAGGGGACGGTGATGGTCATGTCGAAGCCGTCGGGATAGCCGGCGTCGGCCAGGAGCTGTCTGGCCTTTTCGAGGTCCTGGGTGTAGACCTCGGCCAGCTCGGGCAGGAAGTACCGCTGTTGGGCGGGGTACATACTGGTGCCGGTGGGGACCCCCGCCCCGTCGCACACCATGTCGATGATCTCGGGCACGTCGATGGCGTAGTACATGGCCTGCCGCACCCGCACGTCGTCAAAGGGCTTGACGGCGTTGTTGATGTACAGGGCCTGGACCAGCTTCATGGTGCTCTGGAGGACGGCGCCGTCCCCCACCTGGTCGGCGTAGGTGTTGGGCAGGTGGATCACCAGGTCCAGGCTGCCCGCCTGGAGGGCCATCACCATGGAGTTCACGGCGGAGGCCCCGGTGTAGATGCGGAAGGTGACCTCATCCAGATGGGCGGGGTCGCCCCAGTAGCCGTCGTACTTCTTTACCACCAGGCTCTCCTGGGGGGTGAAGGACACGAAGGAGAAGGGGCCGGTGCCAATGGGGTCAGAGCCGATGGTATCCCCGGAATCCGCTGGGATGATGTGGGCGGCGGTGAGGAAGTAGGGGAACTCCAGCCGGGGTTCGGCCAGAGTGACGACCACCTGATTGCCCTCGCCGGCCTCGATGGAGCGGATGAGGCTCTCCCCGGTGGCGGAGTCCAAAATAAAAGAGGAGACGATGGGCACCCCATCATTCTCCCCGCCGTTGCAGCGTCTCAGTGAGTACAGGACGTCTTCGACGGTGACAGGGTCCCCGTTGTGGAAGGTCACGCCTTCCCGCAGGGTGAAGGTATAGGTGAGTCCGTCGGGGGACACATCCCAGTCACTGGCGACAGCGGGGATCACTCCGCCGTCGGGGCTGGCCTTCACCAGTCCTTCGAAGAGGTTGAACAGCACCTCGCTGGTCCCGGCGTTCACCGCCTTGTGGGGGTCGAGGGTGTCCAGATCCTGCGCGATACCTACCGTGACTGAGTTCTCCCCGTCCGGCGCTCCCGGCTGGGTGGGTAACTCGCCCGATTGTGCAGGCGCCGAGGGGCCGGTGCTGGGCCGCGTGCCTCCCGTGCAGGCGCACAGTGAGGCCGCGAGCATGGCCGCGACGACGAGCAGCAAAAGGGCCCGCTTCAAGAGTTTGGGCATTTTGCTTCTTCCTTTCTGCATTTCTCGCAACTGTATTCAGTTGTCGCGCCGGCGTGGCTGCCTGCTGGGGTCAGTTCCTCCGGCGCGACTATTGTACCAGCATGGGGGGAGAATTGCAATCCCTATTTGTGAACGGCGGGTAAATTCTGGCGCGCATAGGAGACGCGGACGGAGGCATACTATCCCAAAACCGGGAAGGGCGGGAAGGATACATGAACACGGAGACCTCCAAAAAGCTCCGCTGCGCCGCGGCGGGGGGCGCCGCCGGGCTGGTGAACGGATTTTTCGGCGGGGGCGGCGGCATGGTGCTGGTGCCCCTGCTGGCAGACAAGTGCGGCCTGGACCAGCG
>CANQKJ010000143.1 GCA_947624465.1 uncultured Oscillospiraceae bacterium | reverse complement strand
CGCTTTTCCGGGTCCATGGTGGTCTCCCACAGCTCGTGGGGGTCCATCTCGCCCAGGCCCTTGAAGCGGTTGATGTCCACCTTTACGTTGGGGTTGCCGCCCCGCATCTCGGCGCTGATCCTGTCCCGCTCCGCCTCGGAGTAGGCCACGCGGGTGGTCTTGCCCCGGGTCAGCTTGAACAGGGGGGGCACGGCGGAGTAGACGTAGCCCTTCTCGATGAGGGGGCGCATATAGCGGAAGAAGAAGGTCAGCAGCAGTGTGCGGATGTGGGCGCCGTCCACATCGGCGTCCGCCATGATGATGATCTTGTGATAGCGGAGCTTGTCAATGTTGAACTCCTCCCCGATGCCGGCCCCCAGGGCCACGATCATGGGGTAGAGCTTGTCGTTGCCATAGATCTTGTCGGCCCGGGCCTTCTCCACGTTGAGCATCTTGCCCCACATGGCCAGAATGGCCTGGAACCGGCTGTCCCGGCCCTGGATGGCGGAGCCGGCGGCGGAGTCGCCCTCGACGATATAAATTTCACAGAGAGACGGGTCCCGCTCGTTGCAGTCCTGGAGCTTGTCGGGCATCTGGCCGCCCTCCAGGCCGGTCTTGCGGCGTACCGACTCCCGGGCCTTCCGGGCGGCCTCCCGGGCGCGGCTGGCCATGAGGGCCTTGTCCAGGATGGCCTTGCCCACGGCGGGGTTCTCCTCCAAAAACTGCTCCAGCTTGTCGCTCACCACGTTGGAGACCAGGGTGCGGATCTCACTGTTGCCCAGCTTGGCCTTGGTCTGGCCCTCGAACTGGGCCTCGGTGAGCTTCACCGAGATGACGCAGGTGAGGCCCTCCCGGCAGTCGTCGCCGGAGACCTTCTCCTCGTCCTTCAGGATCTTCATCTTTTTTCCGTAGGCGTTGAGCACATTGGTCAGGGCCCGCTTGAAGCCCTCCTCGTGCATACCGCCCTCGGGAGTGTGGACGTTGTTGGCGAAGGACACCGTGATCTCGTTGTAGCTGTCCTCGCTGTACTGCATGGCAATCTCCGCCACCGAGTCGTCCTTGGCGCCGGTCATGTAGATGACCTGCTCGTGCAGCGGGGTCTTGTTGCGGTTGATGAAGGTGACGAACTCCCGGATGCCGCCGTCGTACCGCATGGACTCCTCCTGCTCCCTGCCGGGGCGGCGGTCCGCCATGTCGATGCGGACGCCGGCGTTCAGGAAGGCCTGCTCCCGCATACGGCGGTGGAGGGTCTCGTAGTCGTACTCGGTGGTCTCGAACATCTCGGGGTCGGGCTTGAACACCACCTCGGTACCGGTGTGATCGGTGGTCCCCACGACCTTCATTTCCTGGGTGATATTGCCCCGGGAAAACTTCATCTCATAGATCTGGCCGTTCTTGTGGACCCGGGCCGCCGGACACCTTGTAGCCGCCGCCGCCGAACTTGCCGCCGGCGTGGAGGACGGTATACACCACCTCCAGGGCGGGCCGGCCGGTCTGGGGCTGGATGTCCACGGGGATGCCGCGGCCGTTGTCGATGACCCGGATGCAGTCGCCCTCCAGGATCTCCACGGTGATGTGGTCGCAGTAGCCGGCCAGCGCCTCGTCGATGGCGTTGTCCACGATCTCATACACCAGGTGGTGCAGGCCGGAGGCCGAGGTGGAGCCGATATACATACCCGGGCGCTTCCGCACCGGGTCCAGGCCCTCCAGCACCTCGATCTCCGAGCCGCCGTATTCATGCTCCACCGGGGCGGCGGAGCTCACATTCAGTTCGTCTGCCATAGTTTCCTCCAAAAATCGCGGGTAAGGAGATTCAGAAATCCATGTGGTCGGGGAAGCCGTCGCCGTCCATGTCCGGGCCGGGGCCGCCGGGGCCGCCGCCCATGATCTCCATGGAGCTCATGCGGCGCTTGTTCTTAGCGTCCTCCACCAGCTGGTGGATCATCTCCTTGACCTCCCTGGGGTTCTTCACGTTCACCAGGTCCAGGTCGGGGGTGCTCTGGTCGGTGGACTTGACGCAGATGGTGCCCACGCCGAAGATGCGCTGCCACAGGGACATGGACAGCTCCAAATCCCGGATGCGATAGAGCAGCAGCTCGCTGGCCTTCAGGTTCACCAGGCCCTTCTCCATAAAGAGCCGGTCCTCGCTGAGCATAAAGCGGGTGAACGAGAGGGGCAGGCCAAAGTGGCGCTTGCGGTCCTGCCACAGGTAGTCGATCTTCTGTACCGCCATTGATATTCCTCCTTGTCCGCGGGATAGGCGTCATTCAAAATAATCTTCCTCCGCCCGCTTTTGCAGCGTGGCGGCGGTCAGTTGGGTGATGTGGACCAGGGCGGGGCCGTCCCCCTCCCGGCTGAGCACGAAGGAGCGGGGCAGGTCGTCCCTCACGGAGATCACCCGGCCCTCCTCCTCCGCCCGCTCCAAAAAGCGGCGGGTGCGGAAGGACCAAGTGGTGTTGTCCAGGTCAAACACGCCGATCACGGCCTCCTCCGGGAGCATGACGGATTGGCCCAGATGCAGATAGCTCATAACAGCGCCCCGTTTCGGATGTGGAACACCCCGCCGTCCCGCAGCTTTGACAGGGCCCCTTCCTCGCAGCAGGTGATGAACACCTGGCCCGCGGTGATGCGGTTCAGCACAAATTCCTGCCGGCGGGCGTCCAGCTCAGACAGCACGTCGTCCAGCAAAAGCACCGGCCACTCCCCCGTCTCCTGCCGGAAGATGTCCCGGGCGGCCAGCTTCAGCGCCAGGGCGGCGGTGCGGGTCTGCCCCTGGGAGGCGAAGGCCTTGGCGGCCATGCCGTCGATCTCCACCGCCACGTCGTCCTTGTGGGGACCGGAGAGGCAGGTGCGGGACTCGATCTCCGCCCGGCGGTGGCTCTCCTGGTGGGCCAGCAGCTGGGGCAGCAGGGTCTTGGGTGGCGCCTCCGGGTCGGTGACGGTGGACACCGTCTCGTACCGGAGCGCCAGCCGCTCCCTTCCCCCGGAGCAGTCCGCGTGGATGGGCGGAGCCGCCTCCAGCAGCCGTTTGACAAAGTGGGCCCGGTAGTGGACGATCACCGCGCCGCACTGGGCCATCCGCAGGGAGAAGTCGTCCAGCGTGTCCAGCAGGGAGGGGTTGTTCTCCCAGTCCCGCAGGATGCGGGTCTTGTGCTGGTGGAGCTTCTTGTACTCCGCCAGGGCGGCGGCGTATTTGGGCCGCAGCTGGCAGATACAGTCGTCCAAAAACCGCCGGCGGGACTCGGCCCCCTCCCGGATAAGGTACAGGTCCTCCGGGCAGAAGAGCACCGTGTTCAGGATGCCGGACAGCTCCGCCGCCGTCTTGAGCCGGACGCCGTTGGAGCGGAGGACCCGGCGGGTCCCCCGGTACAGCTCGCACTCCAGGAGGAACTCCCGATCCCGGCTCCGCACCTGTCCCTGGAGAAAGGCGGAATCCACCCCGTGCTGGATGAGTTCCCGGTCGTATCTGGCCCGGTGGGAAGAGGCGGAGGACAGATAGGCCACCGCCTCCAGCAGATTGGTCTTTCCCTGGGCGTTCTCCCCTACGATCACATTGACGCCGGGGTGAAAGGCGGCCTCAAAGTGGACGTAGTTGCGGAAGAAGTCCAGCGTGATCCCGCCGACGGTCATTCCACCACCAGCGTGACGCCGTCCAGCCCGGCCCTGTCGCCGGGGCGGAGCTTTTTGCCCCGCATGGCGCAAACCTCTCCGTTGACGGACACCGCGCCCTCCTGGATGAGGACCTTGGCCTCCCCCCCGGTCTCCACGACGCCGGCAAATTTCAGCAGATCCTGGAGTTTGATGAACTCGGTTTCGATTCTGACGCGCTGTTCGCCCATGGAACTCACTCTCCCGCCCGGAGCCGCACCGGCAGCACCATGTAGAGGAAGTTGTCCTTCTCCCCCTCCACCGGCAGCACCAGGCAGGGGGAGGTGGCGGTGTTCAGTTCCAGGCGCACCCGCTGAGCGGGGGCGGCCTTCACCGCGTCCATGAAAAAGCGGTTGTTGAAGCCGATCTCCAGCCCCTTGCCGTCCCCGGAGATGGGGCAGCGGTCAAAGGCGGAGCCGATGGCGGTTTTGGAGGTGATGGACAGCGTCCCATCCTCGAACTTGCAGCGGAGGGGGCTTTTCAGCTTGTCGTTGATGATGAGAGAGGCTCGGTCGATGGAGCGCTGGAGATCGGCGGCGTCGGCCTCCACGGAGATGGGATTGCTCTGGGGGATGGTCTGGCGGTAGTTGAGGAACTCCCCCTCCAGCCGGCGGGCCACCAGCCAGGTCTCCCCGATCTGGAAAGTGACGTGGCGGCTGCCCTGGGTGACGGTGACAGGCTCGTCGCTGTCGTCGCAGATCTTCTCCACTTCGCCGAGAGCGGCGCCGGGCACCACAAAGGAGAAGGGGGCGCCGCTCACCGGGGCGGCCAGCTTCTCCCGGCGGAGGGCCAGGCGGAAGCCGTCCACCGCCACCATGGTCAGCTCCTCGCCCGCCGCCTCGAACAGGGCGCCGGTGTGGATGGGCCGGCTCTCGTTGTCGCTGACGGCGAAGATCACCTGGCCGATCATGGCCCGCAGATCCCCCTGGGCCACGGTGAGGGACTGCCCGTCTCCCACGGAGGGGAGTTCGGGATAGTCGGCGTCGCTGCTTCCCATGATGTCAAAGGAGGTATCCCCGCAGGCGATGTGGACGGAGCAGTTGGGCTGGGTGGTCACCGCCACCACATCGTCCGGCATACGGCGGAGGATCTCCCCGAACAGCCGGGCGGACAGCACGATGGCTCCGGGCTGCCCCACCTGGGCCTCCACCTGGGTGACGATACCGGTCTCCAGATTGTAGCCGCTGAGTTTCAGTCCGGCGGCCGAGGCCTCGATGAGGATGCCTTCCAGCGCCTGGATGGAGCTTTTGGCGGCCACCACCCGGCCGGCGGTGGTCACCGCGCTTTGCAGGATCGCTTTTTCACAGGAAAATTTCATGGCGGATTCCTTTCTCTTTCTCTCCCGGAGAGGAAGTGTTTTATTTGTTCGTAACAGTCGTTAGGGGCTGTGGAAGTTGTGAAAAACCGGGCGGAGGGGTTGGGACAGGCGGACTGAGGGGGACGCGAAAAGTTCCGCAGCCCTTCCGCAGGGTCCAAAACGGACGGCGGCGGGAAAAAGACTTCAACAGAGTTGAACAGCACAGACCGCGAAAGGTGTGGAAAACGGGGCACCCTTGTGTTCTTAATAGGCGGAGTTCACCGCGTTTGTGATATCCCGTATGACCTCGGTGAGTTCGGGCTGTTCTTTCATCACCTTCTCCACCCGGTTGATGGAGTTGAGCACCGTGGAGTGGTGCCGGCCGCCGAACTGCTGGCCGATCTCTGCCAGGGAAAGCTGGGTCATCTCCCGGATGATATACATGGCCACGTTCCGGGCGGTGGAGATCTCCTTGCTCTGGCTCTGGCCCCGGAGGGCGGCGCTGTCCAGTTCGTAGAACCGGGCCACCTCCTGGATGATGGTGTCCGCCGAGGGGAGGAAGTTCTCCTTGGAGCGGAGGATGTCCCGCACGGCGCGGATGGTGGTCTCCACGTCCACCTGGACCCCCATCAGCTCCTGGAAGGCCATGATCTTGTTGACCACGCCCTCGATCTGCCGCACGTTGGAGGTGATGTTCTCCGCCACATAGGACAGCACCGGGTCGGGCAGGGAGATGCCCCGCTCCAGCGCCTTGTTTTTCAGCAGGGCCACCCTGGTCTCGTA
>CANQKJ010000142.1 GCA_947624465.1 uncultured Oscillospiraceae bacterium | reverse complement strand
TGGGAAGGCCGAGCTGGTGTTCACCGCCGCCGACGGGACCGAGACCCGCCAGACCATCAACGACTTCCAGGGTCCCGGCGTCCTCCAGGGCCAGTTCAACCTGGACAAGTCCATTACCTCCTTCGCCCACTCCTGCTTCCGGTACGCGCTGTCCACCGGGCAGGACCTGTGGTTCTCCACCAAGGACACCATCTCCAAGCAGTACGACCACCGGTTCAAGGATATCTTCGCCGACCTCTATGAGACGGAGTACAAGGCGGCCTTTGAAGAGAAGGGCATCGAGTACTTCTACACCCTCATCGACGACGCGGTGGCCCGGGTCATCCGCTCCAAGGGCGGCTTCATCTGGGCCTGCAAGAACTACGACGGCGACGTGATGAGCGACATGGTGTCCACCGCCTTCGGCTCCCTTGCCATGATGACCTCGGTGCTGGTGTCCCCAGACGGGAATTTCGAGTACGAGGCTGCCCACGGCACCGTCACCCGGCACTACTACAAGTACCTGAAAGGGGAGGAGACCTCCACCAACCCCATGGCCACCATCTTCGCCTGGACGGGGGCCCTGGGCAAACGGGGCGAGCTGGACGACATCCCGGAGCTGACCGCCTTTGCCAAGAAGCTGGAGAAGGCCTGCGTCGACACCATCGAGAGCGGGGTCATGACCGGCGACCTGGCCGGCCTCTGGGAGGGGGAGACCCCCGCCCGGAAGGTCACCAGCCTGGAGTTCCTCCGGGCCATCCGGGAGAGGCTGTAAGTAGAATATGAAGAAATGGCCGCCCCGATCGGGGCGGCCATCTTTATGCCTATATTCAGTCTGTGACGATCTGCAACGCGTCCCCCTCGGCGGTGATGCGGATGGTCCGCACGGGGTTCGCGTACCGCTCGATGAGCTTCGCGGCGATGGGGTCCTCGATGTCCCGCTGGATCTGCCGCCGCAGGTTCCGGGCGCCGTAGACGGAGGAGTAGGACTTCTTCACCAGGTAGTCCAGCACGCTCTCGTCGTAGGAGAAGTCGATGTTTTTCTCCTCCATGACGGCGTCCAGCTCGGACAGCATGATCTTCGCGATGCCCTTGAAATTGTCCTCGGTGAGCTGGTTGAAGTAGACGATCTCGTCCACCCGGTTGATGAACTCCGGCCGCAGGAAGGACTCCAGCCCCTTCATGGCCTTTTCCTTGCCCAGTTGGTTGGCGGTGCGGTCGAAGCCCAGGGAGCCGCCCTTGATGTTGCTGCCGGCGTTGGAGGTCATCACGATGACGGTGTTTTCGAAATTGACCACCTTGCCGTGGGCGTCGGAGATGTGGCCGTCGTCCAGGATTTGGAGCAGGACATTCAGCACGTCGGGGTGGGCCTTCTCGATCTCGTCGAACAGGATGACGGAGTAGGGCTTCCGACGGATCTTCTCGGTGAGCTGGCCGGCGTCGTCATACCCCACATAGCCCGGAGGGGAGCCGATGATCCGGGACACGGCGTGCTTCTCCATGAACTCGGACATATCCAGCCGGATCAGGGACTCGGGGGAGGAGAACAGGTCGGCGGCCAGCTGCTTGACCAACTCGGTCTTGCCCACGCCAGTGGAACCCACGAAGATGAAGGACACCGGCTTGTGCTTGGCGGAGATGCCCACGCGGCCCCGGCGGATGGCGTTGGCCACGGCGGCCACGGCCTCGTCCTGGCCCACGATGTGGGACTTGAGCCGCTCCTCCAGCCTGGCCAGCCGCTCGAACTCCTGCTCCTGGATCTGGGAGGCGGGAATTTTCGTCCACAGCTCGATGACCCGGGCCAGGTGGGCCGCCGTCAGCGGGGGGTCCCCCTTGGCGGCCAGAGCGGCCATCTCCTCGTTCAGGCGCGCCTGGCGGCTGTGCAGCTCGGCCAGCCGCTGATAGGCCTTGTTGTTGGCGGCGGTCTGGACCTCGGTCTTCTGGGCGTTCAGGTCGCTGAGCTGCCCGCTCAGCTCGCTGATCTGCTGCCGGCGGTTGTTCTGCCGCTCCTGGAAGGCGGGGTCGCTGCGGTTGGGGGCCTCGGCCTCGTCCCGGCTCACCGCCATCTCCAGGGTGTCCCGCTGGCGCTGGAGCCGCTGGATCTGCTTTTGCAGCTCCTGGAGCTGGGGGTCGTCCTGCCCGCCGGTGGAGGCCAGCACGATCTCGGCCTCCTTCTCGTAGTCGGCCAGCTCCCGGTCGATCTCCGCCATCCGGGCCAGGTCCTTGTTGTGGAGGTTCACATCGGAGGAGGCCTCGTCGATGAGGTCGATGGCCTTGTCGGGCAGATACCGGTCGGTGATATACCGCTCACTCATGGTGACGGCCATCCGGCACATATCCGGGCTGATGGACACGTGGTGGAACTTCTCGTAATAGGGGGCGATGCCCTTGATGATCTCCACCGAGTCCTCGATGGAGGGCTCCTCCACCATCACGGGCTGGAAGCGCCGCTCCAGGGCGGAGTCCTTCTCGATGTACTTGCGGTACTCGGTGAGGGTGGTGGCCCCGATGACCTGGATCTCGCCCCGGCTGAGGGCGGGCTTGAGGATGTTGGCGGCGTTCATGGAGCCCTCGGCGTCGCCGGCGCCCACGATGGAGTGGACCTCGTCGATGACCAGGATGATGTTCCCAAGCCGCTTGATCTCGTCGATGAGGCCCTTCATGCGGGACTCGAACTGGCCCCGGAACTGGGTGCCCGCCACCAGGGCGGTCAGGTCCAGCAGATAGACCTCCTTGTCCAGCAGCTTATAGGGCACGTTCCTGTCGCAGATGCGCTGGGCCAGCCCCTCGGCGATGGCGGTCTTGCCCACGCCGGGTTCGCCGATGAGGCAGGGGTTGTTCTTCTGCCGCCGGTTCAGGATCTGGATGGTCCGCTCGATCTCGTCGGCCCGGCCTACGATGCGGTCCAGCCTGCCCTCCTGGGCGCGCCGGGTCAGGGACATACAGTAGTTCTCCAGAAATTTGCGCTTCTGGGCCCTGTCGCCGTTTTTGGGGGCCTCCTTGGCGGGAGCGCCCCGCTGGGGGGACTGCTCGCCGCTCTGGCCCTCCTGGCCCTGGTTCTGGCCGCCGAACAGCTTGTTCAGGAAGGGGAAGGTGGCCGTCCGGCCCTCGTCGTCCTCATCGCCCCGGTCCTCACCGTCGGAGAGGCCCTCCGCGCCCTCGGCGCCGCCGAAGGCGGACATCATCTCGTTGGACTCCAGGTCGTCGTCGGAGATGCCCATCTTTTTCATCATATCGTCCACCGGCTTGATGCCCAGCTCCTTGGCGCATTTCAGGCACAGTCCCTCATTTTTGGTCTGACTGCCCTCGATCTTCGTGATAAAGATGACCGCCACGTTCTTGTGACAGCGGGTACACAATGTAGGCTGCATAACTTGCTCCTTTCGCGGGGGAAGTGTTCTCTTGGGGACACCATAGCAGATAATTATGAACGTGTTGTGAATATTATGGTGGGAATATTCAAACGATTTGGCGCGCCCCGGAGAGATTGGCACCGGCTGCCGGTCAGACGGGCAGGTCCTCCCACAGCTTCCACAGGTTGTCGACGGTAAACAGCTTCAGCAGAGGGGACTCAGGCTCCGCCGGGATCCAGTCCACCACCTGGCCCAGCCACACCAGCACGATCACGATCAGGGACGCCTCCACCAGGCCGATGAGCAGACCGCCGATCAGATTGATCTGGGACAGGATGGGCAGCTTGAAGGCCAGGTCCAGGGCGTGGCTCAGCAGGAACCAGCCGATGGTGATGGCCAGGAAGATCAGCGCGAACAGCACCGATTTGGACACTCCCTTGGCGATATAGTCCGCCACCGCCTCCGCCGGGGTCTGGGAGGCAGCCGGATGGACCTCGCCCTTCTCCACCGCCTCTTGCAGGAAGTGATAGACCCCCTTGAACAGCCCCGCGTCCTTGATGTCGTCCATCAGGCGATCCACGGTATAGGTGGGCTGCTGTTCCCCGCCGTCCTGGTCCCCGGTCCCCGTCACGGGGCCGGTGACACCGGTGACCGCCTGAGGGATGGCGGGCTTGGCGGCCGCGGGGATCTTTTCCTCGATGGTCTGGAGGATGGCGGGCCGGATGATGCCCGCCACCGGCTCGCAGAAGGCGTTGGAGAGGAACTGCGCGCCGAACCAGGCCACAAAGATGGCGGCCAGACCGCACAGGGTCAGGATCAGCCCCCTGCTGGCGCCGCGCCAGGCGAACAGCGCCAGGATGGCGATGATGATGAGGTCAAAGATGTAAGATGGCATGGCGGGAACCTCCGTAGTCTTGTTTCGGGGCAGGTCAGGGCACATAGAAGCCGGCGGTGTCCGCCGACAGGAGGATGGCGGAGCCGTTGTCCAGCATCAGCACATTACGGGCGGCCTGGGTGCCCTTCAGGGAGCTGTACAGCTCCAGGCCGCTGGTGTAGATATCCAGCCGGTCGGCGGTGAGCACCGCCACATACCGTCCGGCCGCCGAGATGGCCAGCACCTGCTCGTTGATCGCCAGGGAATTCGTCTCGCCCTTTTCGTCTATGATGAGCAGCTCCGCCTGGCTGCCCGCCCGGTGGCGGCCCACCAGCACGGCGGCGAAGCCGTCCCCGCCCAGGTCGTACTGCCGCAGGTAGCGGCTGGCCCAGATGGCGGAATAGGTATTGCCCTCGTGGTCCACCACGGAGAGGCCCTGTTCCCCCAGGCACCACAGCAGGGAGGAGGTGTGCTTTATATCCAGCGCCACCGCCGCCCCCAGGGAACAGGTCAGGTCGGGGGTGAACTCCCCGGCGGAATAGGTAAGGCCGTAGAACTCCAGCGTGGTGGCGAAAGCGCCGTTCTCCTGCCCCACGGTGAGGATGGCCAGGGTCCTGCCGTCGTCGGACAGGGCGGCGTCCATGGCCAGGGCGGAGGACAGCTCGATGGTCATCACCGGCTCATAGGAGGCGCTGTACACCGTCACCGCGCTGCGATAGCCGCTGGGCTGGGTGACCACGGTGAGCTGGCCGCTTTTATTGAGCCGGGCGGACAGGATGGTCTCCAGGTCATTTGCGGACCAGATGAGGGAGCGCTCGCCCAGCACATAGAGGGAGGAGCCGCCGGCGTCGTAGGCCACGGCCAGGGCGCCGTTGGAGTTCACCACCGGGTGTTCCATGGCGGCGGACTGGCTGATGTACCGGGTGCCGCTGCCGGAGTAGAGGGAGATGACGTTGCCGGAGCAGACCAGCAGGTCGTTGTCAAGGGCGGCGAAGGCGTCGCCGATGGAGCCGTCGTACACGAAGGACTCGGCCTGGCCGCTGTCATTGCGGAGCAGGGTGCGGTATTCCAGCCAGCGGCGGATGCTGTCGATGTTCAGCCGGTCCCGGAAGACCACCGCCGCCACCGCGCCCACGGCCACCGCCGCCACCAGCAGGAACACCAGCAGCCGTTTGAGCAAGCCGGTCGCCTTCTTTTTCTGTTCGGGCTGCTGAGGGGTCTGTTCCGACATGGGACGCCCTCCTTTCCGTGTTTGGGCGAATATACGCCTGAAAGATCACAGCACGTCTTCCGCGTACCAGAGGTTGGTCATGTAGAGACCGTCCGGCGGGGCGGTGGGACCGGCCAGCGTGCGGTTGCGGGAGGACAGGATCTCCGGGATGTCCGCCGGGTCCAGCTTGCCTTCGGCGGCGTAGATGCAGGTGCCCACCATGGCCCGGACCATGTTGTAGAGGAACCCGTCGGCGCACACCCGGCAGTCGATGATCATCCCGTTCCTCTGAATATCGAAGTAGTGGACGGTGCGGACG
>CANQKJ010000141.1 GCA_947624465.1 uncultured Oscillospiraceae bacterium | reverse complement strand
GTATCCCAAAAGGGGATGTGCAGATAAAAGGACTGCACCTCTCCCATGATCTCCGCGGCAAAGGCGAAGCAGAGCAGCACGATCTCCAATCTGGACGGCAGATCGATGTGAAAGGCGGCCTGCACGATCTGCGGCAGGATCAGAAGGAACAGGGTGAGCAGGCAGAGAAGGACATCCTCGTACTTCCGATCCAGCAGCCTGACGATCAGGATCAGGATCACGGCCAGCCGGAGGACAAGATAGACGCAGAAGGTCCCCTTTTTCTCTGTGATCTCCGCCCAGACAGCGCGGAGGAACGGGCGCAGCTTTCGTTCTTTTTTCATGGAATTCCTCCTGTTCTTCCCACGAGCCACAACGCGATATATCCAAAAAGGCCGGCGCACCGCGCCGGCCTTTTTGCGTTCAATCGCTGTCAACGGTTGTCTCCCCAATAGATGAGGGCCAGCATCCCCGGCCCGGTGTGGGCGCCGATGATGGGGCCGATGGGCGCCGTGTAGACCTCGGCGTCCGGGTGGACGGCAAGCACCTCGCCTTTCAAAAGCTCGGCGGCCTCCGGGTCGTCCCCGTGGCCGATGACCACCAGCTTTCCCAGCTCCGGCCGCCAGCCGGCGTCCATCCGGGCCATCTGAGCGGCGACGGCCCGTTTCCGGCCCCGGGGTTTCTCCACGACTTCAAGCCGCCCCTCCCCGTTCACATGGAGCATGGGCTTGATCTGGAGGGCGGCGCCCAGCGCCGCGGCGGCGGCGGACACCCTTCCGCCGTGCCTCAGATGGTCGAACACATCTACCGTGAACCAGTGGCAGACCTTCAGACTGTTCTCCCGCACCCAGGCGTCCAGTTCCCCGATGGTCAGGCCCTCCGCCTTTTTCCGGGCGATCTCCCGGATGAGGAAGCCCTGCCCTGCCGAGGCGCAGAAGGTGTCCACGCAGAGGATGGTCCGCTCCGGGTATCTCTCCCGCAGATCCTCCACGCACATCTGGGCGGACTGGCAGGTCCCCGACAGCCCCGAGGTCAGCGGGAAGTAGATGAGGTCCTGTCCGGCCTCCAGAACCGGCTCGAACCATGGGAAAAAAGTTCCCGGCGAGATCTGGGTGGTGTTGGCGAAATTCCCCGCCCGCTGGAGGGCGTAAAACGCCTCGACGGTCAGGTCCCCGCCCGGCCCATAGGTGTACCGCCGCCCGCCGATCTCCACCTCCATGGGGATGAACCGGACCGGGGGCAGCCCCGCCAGCATCTCAGGGCAGAGGTCGGCTGTGGCGTCCGCGAAAATCTGATAGTCTGTCATCGGCTACGTCCTTTCAGTGCTTGGCGGCAAGTGTTCTCTCCCATGCCTTGTCCGCGGCGGGGGTCCAATCCTCGGCGTAGGGTACGGTCTTGGCGCAGAGGTGTTCGGCACTCTCCGGGCTCTGGTAGTCGGTGTTCACCGCCCCGGTCTCGGCCACCATCCTGGGCAAAATTTCGGGGTTCTCCAGCATGGGGCAGGGCCGGAGCATATTGTCGTTGAAGGGCTGGCCGTTGTGATAGGCCATGAAGATGGGGCTCTTCAGCGCGTCCAGCAGGCTCACGTCGTGGATGTTCACGTTGGAGTAGTGGATGAACACGCAGGGCTCCACGTCGCCCTTGGCGTTGATGTGGAGGTAGCGGCGGCCGCCGGCGATGCAGCCGCCCACGTACTCGGCGTCGTTCTGGAAGTCCATGGAGAAGATGGCCTTGGTGGAACGGAACCTGCGGATGGCGTCGTACATCTTCATCCGCTGCTCAGGGCTGGGCAGCAGCTCGGTGGCGGCGTCGTTGCCCACGGGCATGTAGTGGAAGAACCAGACGAACAGGGCGCCCGCCTCGATGATCTGGTCGAAATACGCCTCGCTGCTCACGTCGTCCACGTTCTTGCTGGTGTAGCAGGTGGAGATGCCGAAGGGCAGCTTGTGGGCCTTCATCATGGCCATGGCGTCGTGGACCTTCTTGTAGACGCCCTGGCCCCGGCGGGAGTCGTTGGCCTCCTCGAAGCCCTCCAGGGAGAAGGCGGGGATGAAGTTCTTCACCCGAAGCATCTCCTGGCAAAAAGCCTCGTCAATGAGGGTGCCGTTGGTGAAGGCCAGGAACTCACAGTCGGGGTGCTTTTCGCAGATGCGGATCAGGTCGGCCTTGCGGACCAGGGGCTCGCCGCCGGTGTAGATATACATATAGGTGCCCAGCTCCTTGCCCTGGGTCACGATGGAGTCGATGTCCTCAAAGCTCAGGTTGAGCTGATGGCCGTACTCGGCGGCCCAGCAGCCGGTGCAGTGCATATTGCAGGCGGAGGTGGGATCCAGCAGGACGGCCCAGGGGATATTGCAGCCCTCCCGCTCGCTAGTGTCGTTCTGGATGGCGCTGCCCTTCAGGCTGGCGTTGAACAGGAGGTTCTGGAAGACCGCCTTCCGCACGCCGGGGTCCAGCTCATAGAGCCGCATGATGAGCTGGTACCAATTGTTCTTCTCCGTGATGGCCTTGCGGACGGCGTTCCGCTGGCTGACGTACCAGTCCTTGGGGGTGAGCTTGTCCACCAGGGCCATGAGCTTGGGCAGGTTCTCCTCCGGGTTCCCTTCCACATAGTTCAGCGCCTGATTGACGGCGAAATTCTGCATGGCGGTCTTGATCGAAGCGTTCATTGTGTGATCCATTCCCTTTCTGTCTGTATTTTCCGCGCCGTGACCGGCCGCGGGCAAATGCTATATGGGTCAATACAGCCCCCATTCGGCCAGCTTTTCAAAGCCGCCAACGGACCGGACATATTCCCTCGCCTCATCCACGATCTCTGAATACGGTACGCCGTCGATCTCGCTGTCGCCGATGGCGCAGGACAGCTGAACAGGCCGGCCGGTACGCTGTGCCTTCAGGAACGCGTAGATATTCACGGATACGTCGGCTTTGGAGAGGTCTTTGCCGTGGAGCCCGCCGCCGGTGACGGAATCCGCCATATCGGAGCCGAGTTTTCGGTTGGTGGCCCCGGTATCCACATCCGTACCGCCTGTCCAATCCCCCAGGGGATTAATTTCCGCGTGAGGGTACTCCGCCCGGAGCGCCTCTGTGGAGGCGCCGCTCTGACAGATGATGAGCCTTTCCCCGTCCAGGATATACTTGCCGTCGGAGGGATACTCCGCATAGATCTTGCGGGCGATCTCAGAGA
Organism: uncultured Oscillospiraceae bacterium; assembly: GCA_947624465.1. GTDB lineage: Bacteria > Bacillota > Clostridia > Oscillospirales > Oscillospiraceae > Enterenecus. The sequence continues at coordinate 2,584 of CANQKJ010000141.1, read as the reverse complement.
GGGTCTTTTGCTCCTGCGTCAGAGGGACTCCTTTGAAAATGCCGTTGTCGCCGCAGCGAAGGCCAAATTCCTGGTTCCGGGCCAGGTTGACGTCCTGCGGAACGAGGTGGACGTCCGTCAGGACATTGCCGCCGATGCGATGGATAATGCCGGTGATCGACCTTGGATCCAGCCGCACAGAGGATTCCATGATCACATGGCACCGGCCGTGCCCGATCAGCACCTCCACAGCGATCCTGGGGTCCGGTTCCATCGCATAGGCCAGGTCCACAATGGCGCCGGCGATCCTGCCCGCCAGCTTGTCGGGGTGGCTGGGGTTTACTTTCTCTATCATCCTGTATCCGCCTCCTTGCGCTTTGACCAGATTATAGGAGATAACCCCGGGAAAGTCATGGGACAGGAAAACGCGCCTGTCCCAAAACGCGACATCGGTCGAAACCTGTTACATTTTGGGACAGACCAGGGTGTTTGTCCATTGAGAGGACCCGCCGGCCTTTGTATCATTTCGATAGGGTCGATTTGTGCGTCCTGCACGATGGAAGGAGCGGGTGCTATGGAAAAGACGATGAGCGGTGTTCTAATCGAAGCCGTTTTGAAAACGACATTGAAAAGGCTGAAGGACGATCCGGAGCGGGGCATCCGCAACCTGGTGGATATGGGGCTGCGCTTTTCCCGCACCCCGTTCCAACAGCGGTTTTTCCGGAGGGCGCAGGCCATGCTGGAAAACGAGAACAGCCCCTATTATGATCTGGTGCGGGATCTGTTTACCTACGCGGACACGGACCGCCTGTTGCGGGTGGGGATGGATCTGGGCTATCACGGCTGTGTCTGCGGCTCCCGGCAGATCAGGGACAGCGAGCGGCGGCTGGGATGCCGTATCCCCTGGACGGTCCTGTTCCAGATGGACGCCGGCTCCCCGGACCGGCTTGAGCAGTATGACGCCGCCGTGTCCGAGGGGGAGGGGCTCGGCATCTATACCTGGCTGCTGTTCCCGTCCGCCGCCCCGGAGGAGATACTGGATCTGGTCCGGGCCCATCCGGCCAGCGCGTTTTTTCTGTTCTGTGAGCCGGAATCTGTCCTGTCCGGCCTGACGGACAGTTTTACCGAGCTGCAAAACCTGGTGCCCGTCCTGCGGTGCCGGGAGGATATGGAGATGGAATGTACCCGGCTGCGTGACGCCGGCATCCCCTACTGCGTCTGGTATCCGTATTCAAGGGAAGACCTGCCGGCGATCCGGAGCGGCGATCTGCTGGTGACCGCGCAGCAGGCGCGGCCTGTCTTCACCATTCTGGCCCCCAGGCCGGACTGCCCCGACGCCGCCCGCTGTCAGGCCGGACAGGCGGTGGAGCGGGCGCGGAATGAACAGCTCTGCCGGACCATTCCTCTGGAACTGGAGTGGGACGGTCTGAACATCCAGCGGATCATCTCAGGCGGCGCCTCCCCGGTCTGCTTCGATCCGTCGGGCCATCCCCTGGGCCGGGACGGCGGCGTCCTCAGCCCCGCCGTGTCCCTTTTCTCAGACGGGCTGACCGGGGCGTTTCGCCTCGCCTGCGGCGGAAACGCATCCGAGGTGAGCGCGTAACGCGGTTTTCGGGCAAAAAATGTCCGCCGGCGGCAAAACGCGGCACGGCGGACAGAATAAAATGATAAGAGAGGACCGCGGTCAAGCGCCGCGGTCCTCGTTTTGCGGTTCGAGTTCCCGATAGATGATCTTCGCGCCGCTCTCCACCAATCGCTTGACCCTGGCGACAAATTCCTCCGGCGGCATACAGTTTTTCACCAGCAGCCACCGCTTGATGGCGAACAGCACCGCGTCGGTATAGAAGTCGACGGAGAGCTCATCGGCCTGGTCGTCCCCGAGGATGAAAGCCAGCCGGGCCTTCAGCGACGATCCGATATACTCGGTAAAGTGTTCTGTAAAGGAGTTCTGCCCGGTAATCTGAAAGGCCCCGCGGTAAAAATCCCGGTTTTCATAGAAGTAATCGCAGATCTGCTCGACAAAATCCCATCTCACGCAGTAGGATTCGGGAGCGGAGGCCGCGGAGGCCAGCGCGATGAAGTCCGTATCGAAGATCCAGTTGACCAGGTCGTACTTGTCCCGGAAGTGGTAATAGAAGCTCTTGCGGTTCATGCCACACCGCTCACAGATCTGGGCGACATTGATCTTGTCAAAGGGGCTCTCTCCCATCAGCTCCTTCAAAGACGCCGCCAGCGCCTGCTTTGTGATGTTACTGTCCGCCATGGCCGTTCCTCCATTCTCTGGGGAACAGTTTAGCAGAGAAAACCGCTTTTTTCAATGCCGGTCCGACAAAAAAGCTTTGGACAAAATCGGTGAAGTGTCTGAAACGCGGCGTGAGAGGGCAGGTGGTATGGGGGGAGATGAGTAGTGGTGTATGGTCAGTTTTTATGACAGGTCGTTTGAGCAATAGCATCAAAATAGCATCAAAAACAGAGGGCTACAGTGAGTGGAGCCCCGCAAGCGGTTGAAACGGGCGGGACCTCCCCGCCGCAGGAATTTTCCAACAGCCACTCCAAAACTGAGTGCCGAGGGTTCGAATCCTTCTGCCCCTGCCACTGGAACCCC
>CANQKJ010000140.1 GCA_947624465.1 uncultured Oscillospiraceae bacterium | reverse complement strand
GGCCTCAAGGCCATCGCCCGAAGGCTGAACGAGGAACACCGCAGGACTCCCGCCCAGATGCAGTTGGCACTCCTCCGCAAGCGGGAACCCAGCAACCGCGACGGCATCCGAAAGAAAAATATCTGGGAAGCCACCATGGTGTCCCGCATCCTTCAGGACGAGTTCTACGCCGGCACACTGATCTGCCACAAGAGTGAGCGGAACAAAATCAACAAGACCTTCCGCTTCACCGGACCTGACGAGCAGTTCCGCCATGAGAATTTTGTCCCCGCCATCGTCACCAAAGAGATATGGCAGCAGGCACAGGCGCTGATGGTCCAACGGAAGGAGGGCCGTGCCCGGGCCGCGCCGGGGAAAAAGCTCCTGCGGTACGGCGGCCTGCTGCGATGCGAGGACTGCGGCAGGACTTTCGTGGGCAAGCACATCAGGCTCAAGAGCAGGGACCGGGTGGAGTACATCTGCGACACCTACCACCGCTACGGCAGGGAACACTGTACCTCCCACGCCATCCGGGAGGAACTGCTGGATCAACTCATCATCGACGAGCTGCGGGACACCAAGCGGATGTACCAGCAGAATTGGGACAGCCTTCAGAAGCTGATCGACCGCTGGATCCCTCAACGATTCTCCGTGGATACCAAGCTAAGATCTCTCACCGAGCGGATCGACACATTGGAAGAAGAAATGGAGGCCATCCTTATGGAGCGCATCCGGGACAAGGCCAACGCCGAGCGCTACGACCGCATGATCCAGAAGCGTGAAGCGGAGATCGCCGACCTCAAAAAGCAGATCGCGGAGCTGGAAAACCTGGAGGGCACGCTGAAACAACGCCAGGCCACCCTCCGCCGGGACATCAGGCTGATGGACAGCATCCTGGCCGAGGGGGCCATCTCCGAGGCCAACCTGCGGCTGCTGGTGGACAAGATCTATATCGCGGAGCGGGACGGCAAACTGGACGTGGACATCCACCTCAAAGCGCCTTTCCAGACCCACGGGCTGGTTTATGAAAACGGCGAAATCACAGAGGCTTGGGGTTCGCAGGACTATGATTGGGATCGGTTGGGCGCGATCCTGATGGAGGACTTCTGGAAAGGAGAAGGCAATGACGGCAGCGAGGGCGTGGCTGTACTACCGGCTGTCTAACGACGACGCCCCGGAGCGGAACTCCCTGCAAAACCAGCGGGCCATCTGCCGGGAGTTCGCGGTGAACTGTGGACTCACTATCATAGGCGAGTCCTGCGACGACAACGTCAGCGGCATGACCTTCTCCCGGCCGGGACTCCGCCGCCTGTCTGAGGCGGCGGAGCGTGGGGCGCTGGATGCGGTCGTGGTCAAGGACTTGTCCCGGTTGGGACGGCACAAAACGCAGACCGCCCTGTTCATCGACTATCTGCGGGAACGGAACATCTGCGTCCTCTCCGTTACGGAACACCTCGATACCCTCAATGAGAGCGACGACTTGATCATCGGCGTCCGTGGGCTGATGAACGACTACTACGCCCGCGACATCGGCAGCAAGATCCGCGCCGGGTACCGGCAGAAGCAGAAGGAAGGACTGGTCATCATCCCGCCTTTCGGCTACTGGAAGGACAGAAACACCGGCAAGATCCAAGTGGTGGCCGAGGCAGCCGAGACGGTCCGGGCCATCTACCAAATGTACCTCGGTGGAATGGGGCTCATGCCTATCGCCCGTTCGTTGAACGCAGAGGGACGCCGGACGCCCGCGGAGCTGCAGGCCCAGTTCTACGGCAAGCACATGCAGGGCGTCCGGCGCTTCCTCTGGTCTTACACCAGCGTGAAAAACATCCTTCAGGACGAAAGCTATACCGGCGTACTGCTCTGCCACCGGCAGGAATTCAAAAACGGGCGGCGTTCCCGGTACGTCCCGGAATCGGAACAGTTCCGGAATGAGGGGTACTTCCCCGCTATCGTCTCAAGGACGGACTGGGAGCGAGTGCAAAGCATGGTCCAGCAACGGCAACCCAGACACCCTGCCGGGAACCGCCTCTGCCACCGATACGCGGGGCTGTTGGTCTGCCAGGACTGCGGCGGGCCGTTCGTGGCCGTCAACCGGGAGTGGAACGGCAGCCGGCGGGTGGAGTATATCTGCAAGAGCTACATGCGGCACGGAAAGGCGTTCTGCCCCTCCCACCGCATCCATGAGGAAGTGCTGGACGGACTGGTGTGGGACAGGCTGACGGCCTGCCGCGACGCCGCCGCCCAGGAACAGCGGAAACTGAAAGATTACCAGAAGCGCCTGGCGTTGAGGAAACCCGTCCTCGACGCCAGGCGCTTATTTCTGTATCAGCGGATTCAAATGTTGGAACTGGAGGTGGATGAGATCTTGATGGAGAAAATCAGGAGTAGCAAAGAATAAGATATGCGCCGTCGATAACGCAATACTGGCCCTGATCAATCGATTTTATGGGAATCTTCGATGGAATTCCTTGAAGATTCCTTATTTTGTGCTATACTGAAAAAAGTTAGTGTTATTTGCTTTCAGCCGTGGAGATACCCGGACAGATGCACAAGCCGAGGGAGGTATACGCATGAACCCAATTCTACCGAAAAAGGACATGACGGAGGAGGATATCAAGCTCCAGTACATTACCCCGGCCATTACCGCGAAGTGGGATATCGGCAAGATCACGATGGAGACGCAGATCACCGATGGCAAAGTCAATCTTAAGGGAAACCTCGTGGTTCGTGAGAAGCCGAAGCGGGCGGATTACATTCTGTATCTGAGCCCTAATAACCCTATCGCCATTATTGAGGCCAAGGACAACAACCACAGCATTTCCTTTGGCCTTCAGCAGGCGATGGAGTATGCCAAAATGCTGGATCTGCCCTTCGCGTACAGTTCCAACGGCGACGGCTTCGCGGAACACGATTTCCTGACCGGGAAAGAGCGGATGCTGGCTCTGGGCGAGTTCCCCACCGAATCGGAGCTGATTGCCCGCTATAAAACGGAGTCCGGCCTGCTTCCGACCCAGGAGGCTATCATTGACCAACCCTATTACAGCAGCCAGACTACCTACCCGCCCCGCTACTACCAGCGCATCGCCATCAACCGGACCGTAGACGCCATCGCCAGAGGACAGCAGCGGCTCCTGCTGGTCATGGCCACGGGAACAGGCAAGACCTACACAGCTTTTCAGATCGTCTACCGCCTTTTGCAAAGCGGGATGAAGCGGAAAGTCCTCTATCTGGCTGACCGCAACATCCTGGTGGACCAGTCCATCCAGCAGGACTTTGCCCCGCTGGAGAAAGTCACCCATAAAATCAATGTGGCGAAGGATGACAGAACCACCATCACCTCCCACCAGGTCTACTTCTCCCTGTACCAGCAGCTGGTGGGCGACGATGATCAGGAGCATTTCAGCGAGCTGTTCTCGCCGGATTTCTTTGACCTGATCATCGTGGACGAGTGTCACCGGGGTTCGGCCAAGGAGGAAAGCCGCTGGCGCAGGATTTTGGAGTATTTCTCCGGCGCCACCCAGATCGGCATGACCGCGACGCCCAAAGAGACCAAGTATATCTCCAACCTGAGCTATTTCGGCGAGCCGGTCTACACCTACAGCCTGAAAGAGGGCATTGAGGACGGGTTCCTGGCCCCCTTCAAGGTCATCAATATCACCACGGACATCTCCGATGGCTGGCGGCCCCGTAAGGGCCAGCGGGACATTTTCGGTAACGAGATCCCCGACCGCGTCTACACCAACAGCGACTTCGACTACAATATCGTCATCGAGGACCGCATTCAGCAAGTGGCGGCGGAGATCACCAAATATCTGAAAAGCACCGACAGGATGGCAAAAACTATCGTGTTCTGCGCCAACGAGGACGCGGCAGAGCGGATGCGGATCGCCCTGGTCAACCTCAACTCGGATATGGTCAAGGAAAACCCGGACTATGTGGTCCGTATCACCGGCAGCGATGATTACGGCAAGAGCAAGCTGGATTACTTTATCTCCGTTTCCGCAAAATACCCGGTCATCGCCACGACCTCCAAGCTGCTGTCCACCGGGGCCGACTGCAAGATGACCAAGCTCATCGCGCTGGACGAGATGATCGGCTCCATGACGGAGTTCAAGCAGATCATCGGGCGCGGCACCCGGCTGAGGGAGAAGGAGGGCAAGACCCACTTCACAGTCATGGACTTCCGCAACGTGACCCGGCTCTTTGCCGACCCGGACTGGGATGGTCCGCTTGAGATCGACCCCGATTATACGCCCGGAGGCGCACCACAGCCGCCAGTCGGACCGGGCCCCGGTCCTGTTACCCCGCCCGGTCCTCCTACAGAAAAGCCCATTGTAGATCGGGACGGCTGCACGGTGAAGATCATCCACAAGACAGTCTCGGTCTACGACGCCAATGGCCGCCTGCTCCGGCAGGAGAGCATCGTGGACTACACCAAAGAGAACATCCTGGGCGAGTACGCCTCCCTGGACAACTTCATTCGGAAGTGGACCGCCGGGCAGAAGAAGGCCGAGATCCGGGATCTGCTCCGGGAGCGGGGCATCGACCTGGAGGCGATGAAGGCGGAACAAGGCATGTCCGACGTGGACGACTTCGATTTCATCTGCCATGTGGCTTTCGACAAAAAACCGCTGACCCGCCGGGAGCGGGCCAACAACGTCAAAAAGCGGGACTTCCTGAGCCGGTATAGCGGTGCGGCCCGTGAGGTGCTGGAGGCTCTGCTGGACAAGTACAAGGACACCGGCATCTATGAGATCGAGAAAACCGAGGTACTGAAACTTGACCCCTTCCTGAAAATGGGCAAGCCCTCCAAAATCGCCGGGTACTTCGGCGGCAAGGACGGCTACCTTCGGGCGGTCAAGGAATTAGAGGATCTATTATATACAGACGAGGCAGTATAAAACATGAGCAATCTTTCCGGCTTTGTAAAGCGGCTCCGGGACATCATGCGCAACGATGCCGGCATCAACGGCGACGCCCAGCGCATCGAGCAGATCGCGTGGCTGCTGTTTCTGAAAGTATACGACGCGAAGGAACAGGACTGGGAGTGGGATGACGGGGACTATGTCTCCATTATCCCGGACCCCTGCCGTTGGCGGAATTGGGCCCATGATGACAAGAGCGGCAAGGCCATGACCGGGGAACAGCTCCTGAACTTCGTCAACAACGCCCTGTTTCCCACGCTGAAAAAGCTGCCAGTGGACGCATCCACCCCCATCAAAAAGGCCATCGTGCAGACCACCTTCGCCGACGCCAACAACTACATGAAGGACGGCGTCCTGCTGCGCCAGGTCATCAACGTCATCGACGAGCTGGACCTGAGCGACTACGAGGAGAGCCACGCCTTCGGGGAGATCTACGAGACCATCCTGAAGGAGCTGCAGAGCGCCGGGTCCGCCGGCGAGTTCTACACGCCCCGGGCCGTCACCGACTTCATGGCCCAGATGATCCGTCCCCGCATCGGGGAGCAGATGGCGGACTTCGCCTGCGGCACCGGCGGGTTCCTCACCAGTTGGCTCAAGGAGCTGCGGAAACAGGTCAAGACCACCGACGACGAGAAAGCCTGCGGCGAGTCCGTCTACGGCGTGGAGAAAAAGCAGTTCCCCTATATGCTCTGCATCACCAATATGCTGCTCCATGACCTGGACGTGCCCCAGGTGTACCACGACAACTCCCTGCTGCGGGATGTGCTGGACTACACCGAGGACGACCAGTTCGACGTGGTCCTGATGAATCCCCCCTACGGCGGCAGTGAGAAGGCCGACGTGAAAAACCACTTCCCCGACGATCTTGCCAGCAGCGAGACCGCCGACCTTTTCATGTCTGTCAT
>CANQKJ010000139.1 GCA_947624465.1 uncultured Oscillospiraceae bacterium | reverse complement strand
GGTAGGGGAAGCCCGCGTCGTACAGGGGGCCGTCGCCGTAGGCGGCGTGGCCCACGCAGCTCTCCCCCAGGTAGTCCCAGGCGGTCCAGGTGAAGTCCCCGATCACATTGGGGTTCTCCAGCGTGTGCCGCCATACCCGGGCCATCAGCTTGGGGAAGCTCTCGGTGCCCACGATGACCCGCTCCGGGAAGCGGCGGCGGTCGGATGAATAGCGGTAGTCCAGATAGTTGTAGCCCGCCACGTCCAGCGGGGCGATGAGGTTTGCCGTGGCGGCCCCCCAGTCGTGAGGCTTGAAACCGGCCTGTTCCATGAGCTCCAGCACCTCGGGGGGCGCGTCCCCGGGGGAGACGCCGTCCCCGTTCACCACGCTGGACAGCACCTCCTGCCACTGGCCGCCCTCGATGAAGATCCCGTCCACCCCGCAGGTGACGGGCCGTGTGCCGTCCAGGGCGCGGACGAACTCGGCCAGCTGCCGGGACAGGGCCGCGCACTGGGGGGAGGACCGGTCCCGGATCTCGTTGCCGATGCTGTACAGCAGCACCGAGGGGTGATTGCGGTCCCGGAGGACCATGGAGGAGAGGTCGCTCTGCCACCACTCGTAAAACCAGCGGTGATAGTCATGGGGATTCTTGCCGTTCTGCCAGCAGTCAAAGGCCTCGTCGACGACCAGCAGGCCCAGCTCGTCGCAGGCGTCCAGGAAGGCTGTGCTGGGGGGATTGTGGGCGCAGCGGACGGCGTTGAACCCGGCGGCCTTCAGTTTGGCGGCCCTGCGGCGCTCCGCGTCGGGGTGGGCGCAGGCCCCCAGGGGGCCGTTGTCGTGGTGGACGCAGCCCCCCCGGAGCTTCAGCGGCTCCCCGTTGAGGGTGAGGCCGGTCTCCGGGGAGAGGGTAAAGACCCGCAGGCCGAACGCGGTCCGCTCCGTATCGTCCCCCGCGGTGAGGACGGCGGTGTACAGGGCGGGGCGGTCCGGGCTCCACGGGGCGGGACGGGGCAGCTCCAGCCGGCGGGAAAACCCGGTGACGCCGGGGGCGGCCCGCTGGGTCCAGTCCAGCCAGGCGATGGGGGAGCCGTTCGGGGCGATGACCTCGATCGACACGGGCACGTCCTGGGCATTGCCCAAATTTTCGATGGCGGAGGATACCTCGATGACCGCCCGCGCATCGGACAGCTCCGCCGTGGTGATAAAGGTGCGCCGCAGGGGGATGTGGACCTCGTCCCCCAGGGCGGCCCACACCGGGCGGTACAGGCCACTGCCGGGATACCACCGGCTGTCGGGCAGCCGGGTGTGGTCCACCGCCACGGTGAGGGTGTCCCGCCCGGTGAGCCTGCCGGTCAGGTCCACACAGAACTCGGTGTAGCCGTAGGGGTGGACGGCCAGCCGCTCCCCGTTGAGGGAGACCTCCGCCACGCCCTGGCAGCCCTCAAACACCAGCACCGCCTTGGCGGCGGGGGGGAGGGACAGGGGGCGCTCATAGACCCCCCTGCCCCCCTGGAACCAGCCCCCCGGCCCGCCCATGGGGCTGTGGGGCGAGCGGGGGAGGCCGATGGAGAAATCGTGGGGCAGGGAAACGGGCCGGGGAGGGTCGCCGTTCAGCGAGAACGTCCAGCCCCGGCAGAGATCGATTTGACGCACGGGGAATCCTCCTTTTAGAGGGATGATCAGTTGACGAAGAGGGCCAGGTCGTCCACGGTGCCCCAGCCGCCGGACGCGGAGCTGACGCTGACGCCCACGGACACCTCCTTCGCCGCGTCGAGGGTGAAGGTGACGGAGGGGTTCTTCCAGTTGTGCCAGCCGTCGAGGGTGATGTTCTTTGTGGCCTGCTCCGCGCCGTCATAGCTGACGAAGATGTGGATGTCCTTATCGCCGGTGTCACCGCCCTGAGCGTAGAGGGAGAAGGTGTACTCGCCCGGCTCCAGGGAGACGGTCTGCTGGACGGTGGCGCCCTCAAAGGCGCTGTCGGCCCAGAAGTGGTAGTAATACTCGCCGGAGTAGGCATTGTCCTCCCTGTTGGCGCGGGCGTCCCCGTGCCAGCCGGAGGCGGTGTACATGGACATATCCTCCTCCTCAAAGCCGGGGTTGCTGAGCAGGTTCGCCGCCGCGACGGTGACGGTGCAGCGGACTTCAAAGGCCGCGCCGGACTCGTCGGTGACGGTGCCGTTTACGGTGTATTTCCCGGCGGAGGTGACGTCGATGGCGCTCACATCGGCCTCATTCCAGGCAACGGCCAGGGTGGCGGCGGTACCGTCGGTGTAGGTCACGGTGACGGTCTCGGGGAGGGCCGGGACGGAGCCGCTGTTCACCGGCACGGTGAACTCCGGGGACTCCGCGCTGAGGATGGCGTTCACATAGCCGGTGGTGCCGGTGGTGATGTAACGGAAGACGTTGAGGGAGGGCAGGGCCTTGCCGCTGAAGTCGAACATGGCCCAGTTGTCGCAGGCGGAGCCGCCGTACCAATCGCCCACATTGTCCGGGTCATAGGCTTTGGCGTAGGAGGTGGCCCAGCCGGAGCCGTATTCCTCCCACAGGGGGAGATTCTGCGCCCGGGTGGAGCCCACGGGGATCCAGGCGTTCTCCCAGTAGAACAGGCCAAGGCCGGCGCTGCCCACGCTCTTCACGGCCTGGGCCACGGCGGCGAACTCCAGCGCCTGGCCCTGGACGGAGACGGGGTAGCCGTTGGTATCGTCGTAGCCCTCGCCCATGGTGTTGCCGTTGTCGTCGCCGTCCTCCAGGGTGTAGGCCCAGGCGGTCTCGGCCACCATCACCTTCTTGTCGTAGGTGTCGGCGACCTCTTTGAGCACGCTGGTCAGGTTCTCGATACTGCCGTGCCAGATGGGATAGTAGGAGGAGGCGAACACGTCATAGTCCACGCCGTTTCTGGCCAGGGAGGCGGCGGTCTCCGCGTAGAACCCGGCGTTCTGGGCGTTGGTAAAGTGCAGAGCCACCAGCGCCTCCGGGAACACCTCCCGCACGCCGGCGGAGCCCGCGCTCATCAGCTTGCAGACGTTGGTCCAGTTCGTCTCGCCGCTGATGGCGTTGACGGTCTCGTTGCCCACCTGCACCATGCCCACGTCTACGCCCGCGTCCTTCAGCTTGGAGAGGGACTCCACGGTGTACGCTTTCATGGCGTCGGCCTTGGCGTCCACGTCCATGCCCTCCCAGGCCTTGGGGACCAGCTGGCGGGCGGGGTCGGCCCAGAAGTCGGAGTAGTGGAAGTCGATGAGCACCTTCAGGCCGGCTTTGGTGGCCCAGCCGCCCATGGTGACGGCGGCGTCGATGTCGCAGTTGCCGCCGCCGTAGCCGTTGCCGTCGGCGTCATAGGGGTCGTTCCACACCCGGAGGCGGATCCAGTTGACGCCGGAGGCGGCCATCAGCGCCATGAACGCCTCGCCCTGGGAATCCACGTTGCCGGCGTCGCCCAGCAGATCGCCGTCGGCGTCATAGTAGTGGGCGCCGCTGTTCAGGATGCTGAGCAGGGAGGACACGTCGGTGCCCCGGATGAAGTCCTCTTTGGCGGTGACGAAGGGCACGTAGAGGTCGGCCTCCACTGGATCGGGCGGGGTCTCCGGCTCCTCCGGCTCCTGGGTGGGAGCGGGAGTGGCGGGTTCCTCCGTGGCGGGAGGGGCGGACTGGGAAGACTGGGGGGACTGAGTGGGATCGGTCTGGGCGGCAGGCCCGCAGGCGGACAGGGCCAGGCTCAGAGCGAACAGCAGTGCGAGAAGCAGAGAGACGTTCCGTTTCATTGCGTTTCCTCCTTTTCGGCCGGCGGTCCGGCCTTTTCTGTTATCTTACCATGTTTTGGGGGAGATTTCCACAGAAACTTTCAAAAAGACAGGGCCTCCGCCGGGGGCGCGGCGGAGCCCGAGAGGGCGTTTTTTCACCGGAAGGGATTGACAAGGAACAACGGGGAGTGCTATCTTTAGCACAGGACCGGACGCCCGCGGGCCCGCTTCGCGGGGGCGGTCACGAATGAAAAAGGAGGGTGATGAATGGATCAGCTCGTCTTGAACATCATCCACCGCCCGGAGATGGTGCCGGAGTACGCCGAGAAGGTCACCGGCCACGGCAAGGCGGAGGATCTGGGCAGGAAGGCCCTGCTCACCGAGAGTTTGGACATTTTCAAGACCCAGCAGGAGTGCGCCCACAAAAACGGCCTCAAGACCACCATCCAGATGACCTACGCCTCCCTGTTCAACGACGAGGCGGTGTCCCTGGCCAAGGAGCACCACGAGAAGTACGGGGACGAGATCGGCCTGACCCTGCTGGGCCTGCCCTGCGAGCAGTTCCGGCAGAAGTACAAGACCAAGGACTTCTGCATCTGGATGTTCTCCATGGAGGACAAGATGGCCATCGTGGACGATGTGTTCGGCAAGTTCCACGAGCGGTTCGGGTTCTACCCGGAGTCCACCGGCTCCTATTATATGGACGCGGAGCTCATCAACTACATCAAGGGGAAGTACCCCATGGTGAAGTGCGCCGTGGCCACCTGCTGGGAGGAGGGCCCCAAGGCCTACCACACCTGCAACAACTCCTGGTACACCTTCATGGACGGCGGCCCCTGGGCCCCCTGGATCCCCTCCAAGGTCAATACCCACGCCCCCGCCGCCAATGAAGAGGAGGACAGCGGCATCGTGGCCATCCCCCACCTGAGCCGGGATTTGATCGCCTGCTACGACGGCAACGGCTCCAATTTCGGCACCCACCCCCAGAACGTGCTGCGGGGCATGATCTACGACACCTCCACCTGGGAGTACCCCTATCTCTACAACCTGATCGACCAGTACCGCCACCTGGCCCGGTACAACAACGGCTACGCCTACAACATGATGTTCGTGGGCCCCGGCTGGATGAACAAGATGGGCCGGTGGGAGGCCCCCTACGAGCTGTTGCTCAAGTCCTATGAGGACGGCTGCGCCTATTACGGCAAGCTGAAAAAAGAGGGCAAACTGGTGGATATGACCATGGCGGAGTTCGCCGATCACTACCGGGCGGTGAAGGGCTACACCGAGCCGGAGTGCGCCCTGTGGCGGGACATCCTGTACGGCAGCGAAAAGCAGCTCTTCTGGTACTGCGACCCCTTTATGCGGGCCTGCGTCAATATGGACCAGGGCGGCGCCATCGTGGACCTGCGGCCCTACGCCGCCAAGCTGGAGTGGCCGGTGGGCATCGGCACCCCCCACATCCAGGACGCCAGCTATCCCTTCCTGATCCAGGAGAAATACCGGGCGGGCTACTTCACCCACTACGCCGGCGAGGGCACGGTGCGCAGCGCCAAGCTCTGCTGGAACGGCGAGGAGGTGGACCTGTGCCAGTGCCGCACCAAGGCCCGCTTCTCCCAGGAGGGCAGGACCCGGAAGCTCACCCTGGACCCGGTGGAGATCGCCTTTGCCGGCGGTCTCAGGATCAAGGTGCAGACCGTCCTCTCCTTCCCCGAGGGGGAGAGCGTCATCCGCATCGAGCGGAAGCTGCTGGAGAGCTCCGACCCGGCGGAAAAGGTCACCATCAACGAGTATATGGTGGGCTGCTACGGCACCACCGAGTACACCGAGGACATGAGCTCCCTCACCCTGTCCTTAAAGGCGGGGGACACGGTCAAAACGCTGCCCTACGAGTACCGCTGCCGGGATATGTCCCTGGCCGGCGCGGACGAGGCCGCCTGCGTCCTGCCCCCCATCCGCACCAGGGTCTCCATGGGCGCGGAGGGCGCGGACAAGGCGGGCTACGTGAAGGAGGGCTACGCGTTCTCACCCATGTTCACCATCGGCTACACCGGCACACTGCGGGAAAAGGAGGGCTTTGCCACATGGCTCAGGCTGGAAAGGGCAAACTGAACTACCGGTGCCCCTCCTGCTTCATGCGGGAGCTGGACATCGATATGTTCTTCGACGCGGACAAGGGCGAATACTACTGCATCCG
>CANQKJ010000138.1 GCA_947624465.1 uncultured Oscillospiraceae bacterium | reverse complement strand
CTCTCCGACGTCAGTTCCTTCACCTTGGGCCTGAACTCCACCGTTTTCTCCTCCGCCGGGGCCTCCTTGGGCTTTTTTGGCTCCCGGGGCGGCGGAACAACGGCGGCGCCCTTCAGCCGCTCCTCCGCGATCTCAGGCGGCAGGGGTTCCCCTCCGCCCAGGCGGCCGGGAAAACGGTCCACGAATTCGCACAGCACGTCCTCCGCGCTCAGGATCAGCTTGGCGGCCCCCTCCTGGATGAGCAGGTTTGTCCCCACGCTGGCCGGCGCGCCGATGGGTCCCGGCACGGCGAAGACCTCACGGCCCTGGTCCAGGGCGTGGTTCACGGTGAGCAGGGTGCCGCCGGAGCGCTCGCTCTCCACAGCGACGACGCCCACGGAGAGGCCGCTCAAAATGCGGTTCCGTATCGGGAAATGCTCGCCTTTCGGCTCGGTGCCCGGGGGGTATTCGGAGATCAGGGTACCCGCCACCGCCACATCCTCATAGAGGCCGGCGTGACAGCGGGGATAGACCACGTCGATGCCGCCGCCCAGCACGGAGACCACAGGCCCACCCGCCTTCAAAGCGCCCCGGACGGCGGAGGCGTCGATACCCTGGGCCATGCCGGTGAGTACCAGCGCCCCGCTCCGGGTCAGATCGGCGGCCAGTTTGGAGGCCGTCTGCACTCCGTAGGGGGTGGCCTTCCGGGTCCCGACGATGGCGATGGCAGCCTCCTCGTCAAAGGCCACCGGCCGGCCTTTCATATAGAGCACCAGCGGCGGCTGGGCGATGGCGGCCAGACGCTCCGGGTAGGCGGCGTCCTGCCGGGTCATCAGGCGGATGCCCAGCCGGTCGCAGTCCCCCAGGATCCTGTCCGCCGGGTCCAGGGACTTGTCCTCCAGGGAACCGACGGCCTCGGGGGTCAGCTCCCCGATGAGCCTGTACTCCGCCTGATCGGCGAAGTAGGCCCCCTCCGGGGAACCGAAGTGCTCCAGCACCCGCTCTGCCGTCTGGCAGGTCAGGCCCCGCCGCTCCGCCAGCCAGACCCAGTATTTCAGGTTGGACATAACCGCGCTCCTCTCCTCTGTTTCATCGCGCCATCTCCCACAGGAGAACGGCGGCGGCCACGGCGGCGTTCAGGGACTCGCACCGCTCCCGCATGGGGATCTTGATGGTCCTGTCGCACAGCTCCAGCGCCCGGGCCGACACGCCCCGGCCCTCGCTGCCGATGATGACGGCGGAGCGCCGCAGGTCCACCGTCCGGGCGTCGGCGGTGTCCTCCCGGAGGGCGGCGGCGTACAGGGGCAGTCCGGCCCCTCTCAGCCGGGCGGCCGCCGCGTCCAGGCCGGCCTCGTACGCCGGCAGGCGGAACACCGCCCCCATGGTGGCCCTTACCGTCTTGGGGTTCCAAGGGTCGGCACAGCCGTTGCACAGGATCAGCCCGTCCGCCCCGAAGGCGTCTGCCGTCCGCCAGACGGTGCCCACGTTGCCGGGGTCCTGCACCCCGTCCAGCACCAGATACCGGCCTCCCTCCAGCTTTTCAGGGAGGTCCAGCGGTCTCGTCCGGCAGAGGAACACCACCCCCTGGGGGGTCTCCGTGTCGGCAACGGAGGCCAGCAGACTGTCGCTGACCTCCGCCACCCGCACATCCTCGGGCAGCTCCGGCAGTGAGACGCCGGGGGCGCGGATGACCGTCTCCACTCCCCCGTCCCATCGGAGAGCCTCGGCCAGCAGCTTGGGACCCTCGCCGGCGAACAGGCCCGCCTCCCGGCGGGCGGCGCGTTTGCCGTTCAGCTTGCGGACCAGGGACAGAAGGGGATTGCTCCTGCTGGTGATGCGTTCGACTGCCAAAGCATTTCCCTCCCGTCGTCGGTTATGCGCAAAAGCATACCGGCGGGGCCGGTATGCCTTGCTTGGTTCTTAATCTAAGGGCCGCATGGTCGGGAACAGCAGAACCTCCCGGATGGAGTCGTTCCCGGTGAGCATCATCACGCAGCGGTCGATACCCATGCCCATGCCGCCGGTGGGTGGCATACCGTACTCCAGGGCGGTGAGAAAGTCCTCGTCCAGCATCTCGGTCTCGTCGTCCCCCCGGTCCCGCAGCTCGATCTGCTTCTCGAACCGCTGGCGCTGGTCGATGGGGTCGTTGAGCTCGGAGTAGGCGTTGGCCATCTCGCTGTGGCAGATAAACAGCTCAAACCGCTCGGTGAGGCGGGGGTCGGCGGGGCTCCGCTTGGTCAGCGGGGAGACCTCCACCGGGTACATGGTGATGAAGGTGGGCTGGATCAGCTTTTCCTCCACCCGCTGGTCAAAGCAGGCGTAGAGGGCATTGCCCCAGGTCCTGTCGGCAGTCTCGGCCAGCTCCACGCCGATGGCGTTGGCGGCGGCCACCGCCTCCGCGTCGTCGGTGACGGCACCGAAATCCACCCCGGCGTACTCCCGCACCGCGTCCACCATGGTGAGCCTCCGCCAGCCGGGGGTCAGATCGATGTCCTCCCCCTGCCACTGGACGTGGTAATCCCCCAGGATGTCCCTGGCCGCGCCGGACAGGATACCCTCGGCGATGTCCATCATATCGTGGAAGTCGGCGTATGCCTCGTACAGCTCGATGGTGGTGAACTCCGGGTTGTGCCGGTTGTCCATGCCCTCGTTGCGGAAGATGCGCCCGATCTCGTATACCCGCTCCAATCCGCCCACGATGAGCCGCTTCAGGGGCAGTTCGGTGGCAATGCGCATATACATATCGATGTCCAGGGTGTTGTGGTGGGTGATGAAGGGCCGGGCGGCGGCGCCGCCGGCCAGGGTGTTCAGCACCGGGGTCTCCACCTCCATATAGCCGCGGCTGTCCATATAGCTGCGGACATACTGGATGAACTTCGAGCGGATCTGGAAGTTCCGCTTGACCTCCGGGTTGACGATCAGGTCCACATACCGCTGGCGGCAGCGGGTCTCCACGTCGGTGAGGCCGTGGAACTTCTCCGGCAGGGGCAGCAGCGACTTGGAGAGTAGTGTAATGGTCTTGACCTTTACAGAAATCTCCCCCCGCTGGGTGCGGAACACCTCGCCTTCGACGCCCACGATGTCGCCGATATCGTACTTCTTGAAAGCGGCCAGCTGCTCCTCCCCCACGTCGTCGATGCGGACATAGAGCTGGATGCGGCCCTCGTTATCCTGAAGGTCGGCGAACACGGCCTTGCCCATGCCCCGCTTGGACATAAGGCGGCCCGCCAGACGGGCGGTCTGCCCCTCCAGCGCGTCAAAGTTTTCCTTGACCTCGGCGCTGTGGTGGGTCACGTCGAACTTGGTGATGGTAAAGGGGTCCTTTCCCTCGGCCCGGAGGGCGGCCAGCTTGTCCCGCCGGACCTTGAGCAGCTCGGACAGGGGCTGCTCCGCCTGGGGGGCCTGATCGTTGTGATTGCGCTCGGACATACGGTTTTCTCCTTTGTATGGGGCCGCTCACCGCTGGATGGCGACCACCTTGTACTCGATATTGCCCACGGGGGCCTCCACCACGGCGATCTCCCCGATGGCCTTGCCCAGCAGGGCCTTGCCGAAGGGGGACTCCTCCGAGATGCGTCCGTTCATGGGGTCCGCCTCCTGGGAACCCACTACCTGATAGGTCTCCTCATCGCCGGTGGCCACGTCGGCCACGGTGATCTTGCTGCCGATGCGCACCGTGTTGGGGTCGGCCTCGTTCTCCTCGATCACTGTGTAGTTGGACAGGATCTCCTCCAGTTCGGCGATGCGGGAATACAGCTTGCCCTGGACGTTTTTGGCCTCGTCATACTCGCTGTTCTCGCTTAAGTCGCCGAAGGAGCGGGCCTCCTTGATCTGGTCGGCCACCTCTTTCTCCCGGACGGTTTTCAGGTAGTTCAGTTCGGTCTTCAACTCTTCCAGCCGTTCCGCGCTCAGCTTATATTCTTTGGCCATGACGATCATCCTTTCTTTTGTTGGGCGGGTTATATCAGGGGAATTATAGTGACTTTGCTCTCATTTGTCAAGGGCTATCCTTAATATAGAATTCAAAATGTTGCCTATTTTTTCCTGCCCTTGGGACGCCGCCGCCCCACGCCGCCGCACAGCACCCCTGCCAGCGCTCCGCCGCAGAGACATCCGGCCAGCTCGATAAGGGCCTGGAGGCCCAGGGAAAAGTCGCCGCCGGACAGCAGTCCCACCGCCAGGATCAGCAGATAGCACACCAGCCCCGCGGCCAGCCCTCCGGGCAGATACCGGGCTTTCCACCGCAGACAGGTCAGCACGCCGCCGCTCAGGGACCCCAGCACACAGGCCAGCGCCGTGATCTGCGGCGTCACGTCCTGTTTCAATATCCCGTTGGACACCGCCACCGCCCCCAGCAGCAGCACCACCATGGCCACCCCCAGAGCCAGCAGCCCTCCCAGCACCGCCGCTGCCGTCATCTCCACGGCGTTCGCCCCGCGGGCCTCGGTCTTTCGCATAAAACGCACCCCTTTTCATATGGCTTGTGCTACACCATATGAAAAGGGGCGGCAGTTCATGCTGTCATGGGACAAATCTTTCTCACTTGTCCTTTTTGGCGTCCTTCGCGTCCTTCTCAGGTTCCTTGCTGTCCTTGTTATCCTTGTCTTTGCTGTCCTTGCCCTTGTTCTTATTCTTGTCCTTCTTGTCGTCGGGGTTGGGCACGTCCTCGGTGGTCTGGGTGCCCTTGCTGGACACGGCCCACTTGGTGAACTCGATGCGCACCCGGTCCGCGCCGGTTTCGATGACGATGGTCTTGTCCTTCACCGCGCAGATAGTGCCCGTGATGCCGCCGATGGTGGTGATGTCATCCCCCACCGCCAGGTTATTGCGCATAGTCTCGGCTTCTTTTTTACGCTTGTTCTCGGGGCGGATCAGCAGGAAATAGAAGACTGCGATCATCACCACGATCATAATGATTTCCACAAAAGCACTCCCTTTGTCGTCAAGTTTGAATGCAGACGCATAAATGTATTATAGCGGCTCGCGGGCGTAAAGACAAGCCCCAATTTTCCATCGGGCGAAAATTTTGCCGCCCGGTCACTCCGCGCGCCCCGCCAGCCGCTCCGAATACTCCGCCCGGAAGGAGGCAAAGGTCCCCTCGTCCAGGGCCTCCCGGATGCGGCGGGTCAGCTCGTTGTAGAACCACAGATTGTGCATCACCGCCAGCCGCATGGCCAGCATCTCCCCCGCCGCGAACAGGTGCCGCAGGTAGGCCCTTGAGAACTCCCGGCACACCGGGCAGCCGCACTCGGGGTCGATGGGCCGGGGGTCATTCTTGTACCTCTCATTCTTGATATTCAGCGTCCCGCCCCAGGTGAACAGCTTGCCGTGGCGGGCGTTCCGGGCGGGCATGACGCAGTCGAAGAAGTCGATCCCCCGCCATACCCCCTCGATGATGTTGGAGGGCGTTCCCACCCCCATGAGATACCGGGGCCTGTCCGCCGGCAGATGTGGCTCCACCGCCTCGATGATCCGGTACATCACCTCGGTGGGCTCCCCCACCGCCAGACCGCCGATGGCGTAGCCGTCGCAGTCCAGTTTGGCGATCTCCTTCGCGTGCCAGACCCGCAGGTCCTCATAGGTGGCCCCCTGGTTGATGCCGAACAGCATCTGTCCCGGATTCACACAGTCCGGCAAGGTATTCAGCCTGTCATGCTCGGCTTTGCAGCGCTCCAGCCAGCGGAGGGTCCGCTCGCAGGAGGCCTTGGCGTAGTCGTAGGGGGCGGGGTTCTCCACGCACTCGTCGAAGGCCATGGCCACGTCGCTGCCCAGGTTGGACTGGATGCGCATGGACTCCTCCGGTCCCATGAACACCCGGTGTCCGTCGATGTGGGAGGCGAAGGTGACCCCCTCCTCGGTGATCTTCCGCATCCCGGCCAGGGAGAACACCTGGAACCCGCCGGAGTCGGTTAGCATGGGGCCGTCCCACCGCATAAACCTGTGAAGGCCGCCCA
>CANQKJ010000137.1 GCA_947624465.1 uncultured Oscillospiraceae bacterium | reverse complement strand
ACGATGCCCTCCTCCACGCCGAACCGCTTGGCGAAGGAGCCGGCGGACACGTTGCGGATGATGACCTCCAGGGGGACGATGGAGACCTTCTTCACCACGGTCTCCCGGTCGTTCAGCTCCTCCACGAAGTGGGTGGGGATCCCGGAGGCGGCCAGCTTCCGCATGAGGAAGTTGGACATCTGGTTGTTGATGGCGCCCTTGCCGCTGATGGTGCCCTTCTTGAGCCCGTCGAAGGCGGTGGCGTCGTCCTTATAGGACACGATGACCAGATCGGGGTCGGCGGTGGCGAAGACCTTTTTGGCCTTGCCCTCGTAGAGCTGTTGCAGCTTTTCCATATCAAAAACTCCCTTTCAGTTTAAATTACGGTTTATTCGGCCAGCTCCGCCCGGAGCTTTGCCTCCTTTTCGGCGATCTGCTCCGCCATTCTGGCCCGGGCGGCGTCCAGCCTGGCGGCCAGTTCGCCGTCGGACACGGCCAGGATCTGGGCGGCCAGCACGGCGGCGTTTTTGGCCCCGTTGATGGCCACCGTGGCCACCGGGATGCCGGAGGGCATCTGCACCGTGGACAGCAGGGCGTCCAGCCCGTCCGCGGCGCCGCCCCGCATGGGGACGCCGATCACCGGCAGGGTGGAGTTGGCGGCGAAGGCGCCCGCCAGATGGGCGGCCATGCCGGCGGCGCAGATGAGCACGCCGAAGCCGTTGGCCCGGGCGCTTTTGGCGAACTGGGCCGCCTCCGCCGGGGTGCGGTGGGCGCTGAGGATGTGGGCCTCATAGGGGACGCCGAACTCCTTCAACTGGGCGCAGGCGCCCTTGACCACGGGCCAATCGCTGTCCGAACCCATGATGACGGCCACTTTTTTCATGGCAAAAACTCCTTTTCAGGGGCTTTTCTGACGAATCGCCCAAAAATTTGCAGGCTGGCCGCGGGACGCGGTCAGCCTGTGGTGGTACAAGGGCAGTGTCTGGGCGCAAGGGGGCCGGGAAAACAGCGTAAGATCGGAAGAGCCCGGACACCCATGTTCAGCACCTCTTCTGTGTTTGCTGTATCCATTCTAACGAAAAAATCCGGGCAAATCAAGGGGGAAAAACGGATCCGCGGACTTTTCGTAGGCTTTCACAAGGAAGTCCACCCCGGAAGGACAAACCGTGGCGAAAACGGCGGATTTGTCAAAATAACCCGGCGGTCTCCATCAGCTCCATGGCCTCCGCCGCCCGGACGGGCCAGGCGGTGCGGCGGGCGTACTCCCGGCGGAGGGGGGCGCGGGAGGGGGACTCCCGGAGGGCCAGGCCGCAGCGGTAGAGGAAGCCCTCGTCGTCATAGGCGGTGTAGACCGCGTCGGGGAAGGGTTCGTCCAGCCCAGGCTGGGCCATGACCACAATAGGCTTGCCGGAGGCCAGGTATTCGTAGACCCGGATGGGGACGACCCCGGCGGGGCGCTGGTCCCGCTGGAGCAGGTCGAACAGCAGGTCGCAGGGGGCCAGGTACTCGGGTACGTCCAGCGGCTCCACGGGGCCCAGCAGACGGACGTTCTCCAGGCCCTTCAGCCGGTCCGCCGCCGACCGGGTGTACCGCCCCACCAGGAGGAACTGCCAGTCCAGCCGGCGCTGGGCGGCGTGGATCAGCGGGGACAGCTCGGTCCGGGCGGTGAGATCCCCCACCCGGCACAGCAGGCGGCGGCCCTCCAGGGCGGCCAGGCCTGGGGGGACGGGCAGACCGTCCTGGCTGAAGATCAGGGGATTGGCGCCGTTGGGCAGCACCGCGATGTTCCGATTGCAGGGGGAGAGCCGCTCCGCCAGGGCGGGGGAGGCGGCGAAGACCATATCGGCGTGGGCGGCCAGCTCGCTCTCCGCCTCCAGCCACTTGTCCTCCCAGAGGCGATGGCAGTCGTACACCAGGCCCCGGTAGGCCAGCTCGTCCAGAAAGAGGGCGTGGGAGGGGTGGCTGCACCACAGCACCGGCTCCCGGAGGCGGCGGCGCGCCATGGTCTCCTGGATGAACAGGGAGCATTTCTCCAGCCGGCGCCGGGCCAGGACCGAGCGGTCGCCGGCGGCGGGCAGAGGGGCGGGGAGGGCGTACACCGTGATGTTGGGGCGCACCCGGCGGCCCTGTACCGGCTTGGGCCGGCCCCGCCCGGGCGCGGGCTCGAACAGCAGGATGTCCACGCCGCCGAAGCGGGTGAGAAGCTGCTGGGTGCGGTCGGGCCGGGCCTGCCAGGGGGTGTGGGAGAGACAGAGGAGCTGCTTCATGGACGCCTCCTATCTTATTCTGACAGCAGCTTTCGCAGGGTACTGCTGTTGTTGGCCTCCAGCCGAAGGAGCCGCGCGGTCCTGGACTCCCGGGCGGCCCGGTCGCCGGAGCGCCGGCCGGCGGCGCGGAGCAGGCCGGTGAGCGTTTCGGCGCTCACCTGGTCGAAGGGGATGTGGAGGTCCTCCTCCAGCTCGTCCAAAAAGGCGCTGACCTTAGGGTCGTACACCGCCCCCACCAGGGGCACACCGTGTCCGGCGGCGAAGATCAGGGCGTGGAGCCGCATAGACAGCACGATCTCCATCCGGGCGAAGAGGGAGATGGTCTCCGCGGTGCTGCCGCAGGAGGGGAGGATGGCGTAAGGGGCCTTTTGGATGTAGGAGG
The DNA here is from genome assembly GCA_947624465.1 of uncultured Oscillospiraceae bacterium. Lineage (GTDB taxonomy): Bacteria > Bacillota > Clostridia > Oscillospirales > Oscillospiraceae > Enterenecus. Next base: position 3,325 of record CANQKJ010000137.1, on the reverse strand, counting down.
CCGCCATTTTGGCGGCTCTGGTGTCCGTGCTCTCCACGATGGGGAGGAACACGGGGGTGAGGCCCAGCTCCTCCCAGGCGAAGTCGGCGGCGGCGGCAAAGGCGGCGGCCTTTTCCTCAAAGCCCGGCCAGAGCCGGACGGTGATCCCCAGACAGCGGCGCCCCGGCTCCAGGCCGGCGGCCGCCAGAAAGGCGTCGGCCGTCTCCCGGGGGGCGGCGGGGAGGGTGAGGGCGGGGTCGGCGGCCAGCACGATCTCCGGGCCGGCGACGCCCAGCTCCCGCAGGGTGTCGATGGAGTTCCGGTCCCGCAGGGTGATGGCGTCCACGTTTTTGGAGATCACGCGGGCCGCCAGCTTTTTCCCGTCGGGGGAGTTGACCGGGCCGATGCCGCAGCCGTACATCATCACCCGGCAGCCCAGCCGCCTGGCGGCGGCCAGGGTGAACAGATAGTACCACAGGGAGCGGCGGGAGGTCACGTCCTGGATGAGGGAGCCGCCGCCGTTCAGATAGAGCCGCGCGCCGCCCATGGCCTTCAGCAGGCCGGGAAGGTTGAACATATGGACCGCGTGTACGCCGTGACAGGCGGCCGTCCCGGCCGGATCCCGAGACAGCACGGTGATGGGCTCTTCTGGCGCGATGGCGCGCACCTCGGCCAGGATAGCTTCCAGGATGGCCTCGTCCCCGGCGTCGCCCAGGCCGTAGGCGCCGCAGATGACCACGCCCCGGCGCTTGTTTTTATCGCTCATGAGAGTTCACCTCCAAAACGGAGCGCGTTCACAGCTCCAGCAGGTCGCGGAGGCCGCGGGAAATGGCGGCGTTATAGGCGGAGAGATCGTCGTAGGTCTTCCCGGCGGGTTTTTCCGCGGCCAGCAGGGCGGCGCCGATGTCGTCGTATCCCCGGATGCCGGGGTTGTAGGCCTCCAGGTTTTTGGAGATGTACAGGGGCAGGCCCAGGGCCTTGGCCTCCCAGATGACCATGCCCTGCCCCTCGTACCGGGAGGTGAGCACGAAGCCGTCCATTTTGTCCATGTAGGGGAACGGATTGGCCTGGTTGCCCAGCAGAGTGACGCGGTCCGTCAGTCCCAGGGAGGCGATCTGTCCCTCCAGGGCCTGGCGGTCGGGGCCGTCCCCGATCAGGTAGAAGTGGAAGGGCCTGCCGGCGTCCCGGAGCCTGGCCAGCTCCGGCATCAGCAGATCGTAGCCCTTCTGGTGGCAGATGCGGCCCACCGAGCAGAGGTTCAGGAGGCTCTCGTCCACGGTGAAGTCCACGGGCAGCTTCGCCTTGCGGAAGATCTCCCCGGTGTCGATGTGGTTTGGGATGGCGGCGATGGGCTTGTCCCCCACGCCGGCCCTGCGGCGGAAGCCGTCGATGATGCCGGGGGAGACGGCGGCGAACGCGTCGAACCGCTTGAACTTGCCCTTGAAGAAGTGCCAGAGGATCCGGTATTTGGGTTCGTTGGCCAGCTTGATCTCCACATCGTTGTGGACCCACATGACCCGCTTTTTGGCGTTGGCCTTCACCGCGCCCACAGAGCACTCCTGCCGGTAGCTGTTGAAGTCCACCGCCACGTCGTACTCTTTGCCGCCGGTGACGTCCCCGGTCACGGCCAGGGCCAGTCCGAAATACAGCAGACGGACGAAGGGAGGCATGGGGGGGAGGAACCGGATGGTGAGGTTTTCGTGCCGGGGCAGTTCGAAGAAGCACTCCCGGTCGAACAGGTAGACGTCCACCGCGCACCGGCTGTAATCGAGTTCGTTGAGGATGTTGACCAGCGCCTTTTGGATGCCGCCCACCCTCAGGTCGGACTGGAAAATGGCGATCCGCTTCATGATTTTTGGCCCCACCTTTCAAAACACTTGCGTTTCCGCGGGGGATGCTTTAAAATAGTCCTGTCTATTATACATGGTTTTTTCGCCATGGTCAAGGAGGGAGAGAATATGCCGGAAGTCATCCAGAACTGGGACGAGTCGGCGCTGGTGTGGATCGCGGAGCACCTGCGGAACCCGGTGCTGACCCCCATCCTGTCGTTCTACACCCAGCTGGGCAACCACGGGCTGCTGTTCATCGTCCTGGCCGCGCTGATGCTCCTGTTCCGGGCCACCCGGAAGGCGGGGGCCGCCGCCGGCGCGGGGATGTTCCTGGGGCTGCTGGTGACCAATCTGACCATCAAGCCCCTGGTGATGCGGCCCAGGCCGTGGATCACCATCCCCGGCTTCACCGCCCTGGTGGCGGAACACGACCCCAACTCCTTCCCGTCGGGCCACTCCTGTTGCGCGTTCGCCTTCGCCATGGCGCTGGCCATGGTCCTGCCGCAGCGGTGGGCCAAAGCGCTGGCGCTGGCGGCGGCCGCGGTGATGGCGCTGTCGAGGCTGTACGTAGGGGTCCATTTCCCCACCGACGTGATCGCGGGCACGGTGATCGGCGCCCTGTGCGGGCTGCTGGGGGCGCTGATCGTCAGAGCGGTGACCCGCCGGTACGCCGCGTGGAAAAACGAAAAGCGGGCACAGTAAGAGAGAGGGTCCGGCGCGGCGCCGGGCCCTCTCATTTAAGCGGTTCGGTTCAGGATGGCGATCAGCCGATCAGTTTCGCGTTGCTGTTGGTGGCGGCGGGATACCTGGAGATCATATCGGCGCGCCAGGCATCGATATCGGTGTCGATCAGGGCGTTCTTTGCGGAGTTTGCCCAGACGGTCTCGCCGCTCTCGCCCACGTAATAGATCAGGTGGTAGCCATAGTAGTTGGAGGATTCATCATCCCTGCCGTGGGCGATGGGGTCGCTCACGTCGCCGGGCTGGCGGGCGTCGTCGAACAGCCAATCGTTGAACTCGGCGACCATCTGGCCCTTCTGCACGTCTTCATACAGGCCGCCCTCGCCGTAACCCTGGTCCACCGCGGAGCCGTTGGAACCGGCGTCGTCGGAATACTCGTTGGCCAGGGAGGCGAAGGACTCCTCGGTCCTGTCGCCGGCGTCGAACTTGGCCTTGACGGCCTGGATCTCCGCCAGAGCCGCATTCCAGGCCTCCTCGGTGGGGGCGGCGGTGGAACCGTTCTCATCGGTGGTGGTCTCGGCGTTGATGAGGATGTGGCGGACGTTGCGGGTGGAGGAGGTGTCCAGGGCGCGGCTGTGGAGGAACACCACGTAGTAGCCGCTGGTGGCCTCCACCACGGCGCCCTCGCCCTCCTTCAGCTCCATCAGCTTGTCATGATATACATAGGAGGAGTTGATCAGGGAACCCACGCGGGAGACGTGGTCCAGGCAGGAGGTCTCAGTGAGGCCGTATTCCTCCACGATGTGGTCGAACTCGCTGCCGGTGGTGTAATCGGTG
>CANQKJ010000136.1 GCA_947624465.1 uncultured Oscillospiraceae bacterium | reverse complement strand
GGTATAACGTGCCCTGGAACGAGGTCAAAAGCCACGCCCACCTGGACTCCGGCTGGCGGGCCGAGGCGGGACAGATCGCGGACGAGCCCGCGCCGCCCCCCCGGCGGATGAGCTACGAGTCCCAGCAGGCGCTGGACAGGGAGCTGGAGGCCATCTTCGCCAAGGTGTACGGCCCGGTGAAGCCCAGGGCCTTCCGGCCCGTCCCCAAGCTGACCGCGCCCCATAAGGAGCGGCCCTGGAAGGGCCTCAGGCTCCGGGACGGGGAGGACTATCTGCTGGTGGACGGCTACAACATCATCCACGCATGGGACGAGCTGCGGAAGCTGTCCCAGACTGACCTGGACGGCGCCCGGCAGCGGCTGGTGGACCGGCTGAAAAACTACCAGGGCTGGAAGAAGATCAACGTCATCGTGGTATTCGACGCCTATAAGGTCAAAAACAACCCCGGCTCGGTGGAGCGGGACGGGGAGGTCTCCGTGGTCTACACCAAAGAGGCGGAGACGGCGGATATGTATATCGAAAAGGTCACCTACGCCCTGGGGCGGGAGAAGAAGGACCACCGGGTGCGGGTGGCCACCTCCGACGGGCTGGAACAGCTCATCATCCTGGGCCACGGGGCGGTGCGTATGCCCGCCGCCGAGCTGGAGGCGGAGCTGAAACAGGTGGAGGAGGAGATCAGGAGGACCATCCGGGAGACGCAGACGTGAGAAAAGGCCGCCCCTTTGGGGCGGCCTTTTCGTTATACGCGCCGGAGCGCCAGGGAGCTTTTGACGATCATATACACCGAGACGCCCGCGATGACCAGAAACGCCCCGCCGCCGACCCATTTTCCCATGGCGGCCCGGAACGCCTCATCGTCGCCAGAGGCCGAGATCAGGGCGGACTGCAGGGAGTAGACGGAGATGACCGCCGCCGCCAGCTTGAGGGCCTTGCTGGCTGAGAGGACGGGATCGTCGTATCTGCGGCAGACGATGATATTCCGCACGGCGCTGACGACCGCGTAGAAGGTGTAGGCAGCCACCCCGTAGATCAGGTAGCCGGGATAGGCGATGATATGGCCGGAGTAGACGGTCATGCAGAAGATGCCGAACAGGGCGACGGTCAAAAACAGCATCAGGACGGCGGTGAGCCGATAGCGTTTCCACTTGTCCGCGCGGTCTCCCTGTTTGTATCCGCGCGTCAGATTGAACCGGAGCAGGCTCAGCATGATATAGTAGAACGCCAGCGTGCCCAGCCAGGGGGAGCGGAGCAGCACGCCGCCCACCGCGTTGAGGCAGGCGTAGCCGCAGCCGGCCGCGAGACTGACGTACAGGACCGCCCTGTCCCGGGCGCGGGCGTCCTTTCGGAGCGCGGCGGCGGCCTCTTTCAGCCCCTCGCCCATCATGTGGGCTGTTCCTCCGTCTGCGCGCCGAACCGGGACAGACGGGGCTCCGCTCCGTCGGGCAGGATGCACTGCATACAGAGGCCGATGATCCGGTCCACGGGCATACGGCAGTCGTCCTTGATCCACTCCGCGACGATGGCTATGATGCCCGAGAGATAGAAGCGGATGATATAGGGCTTGTCCTCCTCCCGGAAGCGGAACCGGCCCAGCACCGGGGAAAAGATGTTTTGAAACATCGAGTCGAAGGTCTTTTCCGCGTTCAGCGCCGCCGGATGGGACAGCGTTACCCTCATCAGCCGCCGGTTCTCCTTCACGAATTCAAAATAGGGCCGCAGATAGTCCGGCGTGATGAAGATAAGCTCCTTTAAGTCCGCCGACGACAGCTGCCTGGACATATCGGCGTACGCCTTGCCGTACCGGCCAAAGCACTTCCGGGTGATATACTCGGCGCACTCGTTCAGCAGGTCCGCCATGGTCTCATAGTGCAGATAAAAGGTGGAGCGGTTGACCCCGGCCTTCTGGCAGAGTTCTTTGACCGTGATGTATTCAAAGCTCTTTTTTTCAAGCAGTTCGATCATGGCCTCGTCCATCCGGGCGGCGGTATTGAAATATCTGCTCTCCGATCGGTTCATCCGTTCCGCCCCCTCTCGCCCCCGCGGGCCTTATTCCTCACCGCCGGTGATCTCCCCGGCCAGACGGATGATGTCGCCGGCGTACTTGTCCTTGCTCCGCTGCAGGATCCGCCGGTAGATGGGGTAGTTCACCCCCATCCCCGCAAAGCCCAGGACGCCGATCACGATACCCAGCGCCATGGCGCCGGCACCCCCGCCGCCTATGACCCCCATGGCCAGGCACATCCCGGTACCAGCCAGCAGCGTGCAGACGGTCCCGAAGATCCAGGCGAACAGGCGGGCCGGCAGCTTGGCCTTCCGGTCCAGCTTTTTCAGCGCCACAACTTTTGAGGCGCTTTTTTGCGAGTACTCGTTGGCGACGGCCTCGGCGTAGATTTTGTCTGTGTTCATGTGACATTACCTCCTGTCGTTTTGGTAATGTCAGAATACCGGATACTTCATGGGAATGGAACGACACGGCGGCCCGTTTGTGTCGGGTCATGAAAAAACCGGGGAGGCGTTCAACTGAAAACGCCTCCCCGGCGGCCTTTTGCCGTTACAGCGACAGCACGAACTGCCTTGCCGTCCGGGGGGTCCGGGAGCCGCAGCGCCGCTCCCAGGCGACGGCCCGCTCGTGCAGCTCCTCCGGGGGGATGCCCGCCTCCTCCCGGCCACGGACCAGGTAGTCCACCATGTCCAGGTACTCCTGCTTGGTGAGGCCCTGGAACAGCACCCGCAGGCCGAACCGGTCGGCCAGGGAGGTCTTTTCCTGGATGGTCTCGGACCGGTCGATTTCGTCCCCCGCCCGCTCGGAGATGGTCTGGCGCACCAGGTGGCGGCGGTTGGAGGTGGCGTAGACCGCCACGTTTTGGGGCCGGCGCTCCAATCCCCCCTCCAGGATGGTCTTGAGGACGGAGTAGGTGGGGTCGTCCCGGTCGAAGGTCAGATCGTCGATGAAGAGGATGAATTTCTGGGGCCTGTCCTCCAGCCGGCGGATGAGGGCAGGCAGGCCGCCCAGGTCCTCCTTGTCCGCCTCGATGATGCGCAGGTCCTCCATGCCGGGCAGGGTGAGCAGGTTCTTCACCGTGGCCGACTTGCCGGCGCCGCTCTCCCCGTAGAGAAGGACGTTGTTCACGTATTTCCCCGCCAGCAGCCGCCGGGTGTTGCGGATGACCTGTTCCCGCTGCCGCTCGTAGCCCAGCAGGTCCTCCGGGCGGGGGCAGTCCGGGTCGGGCACCGGGACGAGCTTCCCGTCCTCCCACACGAAGGCCCGGAAGGCGAAGATGCCGGCCCCCTTCCGATAGGCGGCGGTATAGTCCTCAAAGCGCAGCCGCGGCCCAATCCGCCAGCGGGGCAGGCCGGTGAGCACCCCCTGATAGTCGCTGTCCAGCAGTTCGGTGAGCCGGGCGATCCACTTGTCGCAGTCCGTGTTGGCCAGCAGGTCGAAGGTGGAGACGTCCCGTCGGGCGGCCTGTTCCAGGGCCGGGTCCCGGTCCGCGCGCTCCGCCAGCCGGGGATAGGGTCCCTCCGAGCGGATGAGGGCGCCGTCCAGCCAGCTCCCCAGCCCGTCGAAGCCCTCGGCGTGGAGGCGGTAGAACAGGTCGGTGTAGGCGTCCAGTCCCCCCAGCCCGTCCCCGTACACGGCACAGGAGGTCAGCCGCAGGGCGGCCTCCATCACCGGGGTGTCCAAAATATCCTTGTAGGCGCTCACCCCCCGGAGGGCGGCCAGCAGCGTTTTCCAGTTCACGGCGATCACCTCGTTCATCAGGTGAGGATATTTTACCAAAGGCCGCGTTTTTTTACAACATCTAATTGCGAAGGCAGATTTTTATCTTTCTATTTCCCGCGGACTATGGTATAATATCTTGAATTATTGTGACCCGGAGGCGGTTTTATGGACCTGAGTGAAAAGACGCTCACCAGCAGGCTGGTGTACGACGGCGGTCTGCTGAAGGTATACTACGACACGGTGGAGCTGGTCAACGGGAGGACCTCCTGGCGGGAGATCATCCGCCACCCCGGCGCGGTGGTGATGGTCCCCGTGGATGGCGAGGGGAACGTCTATCTGGAGCGGCAGTTCCGCTATCCCTATCACAGGGTGGTCGTCGAGGTGCCCGCCGGCAAGCTGGAGTGGGGGGAGGACCCCAACGACGCCTCCCGGCGGGAGCTGAAGGAGGAGATCGGCGCGGAGGCCGCCCGCTGGGACGATTTGGGCGAGATGCTGCCCACCCCCGGCTACTCCGACGAGCTGCAGCACGTGTATCTGGCCCGGGGGCTGTCCTTTGGGGACACCCACCCGGATGAGGACGAGTTCCTGGACGTGTTCCGGGTGCCCTTTGAGGAGGCGCTGGACATGGCCGCCGACGGGCGCATCCAGGATTGCAAGACCATCGCCGCCCTGTACCGGGCGGCCCGGTTCATGGGGAGGGAACGGGATGGCTAAAAAGATCCTGATCGTGGAGGACGAGCGCAACATCGTGGACATCCTGGCCTTCAACCTGGCCAGGGAGGGGTACAGCACCCTGGAGGCGCTGGACGGGGCCCTGGGACTCCAGCTGGCCATGGAGAAGGACCCCGACCTGATCCTGCTGGACCTGATGCTGCCCAGGATGGACGGCTTCGAGGTATGCCGCCGCCTGCGGGAGGCGGGGAAGGCCACCCCCATCATCATGCTCACCGCCCGTGAGGAGGAGACCGACAAGGTGCTGGGCCTGGAGCTGGGGGCGGACGACTACATCACAAAGCCCTTCTCCATGCGGGAGCTGCTGGCCCGGGTCAAGAGCAATATCCGCCGCACCGAGATGGTGAGCCAGCCCGCCGCCGGGGCCGGCCAGATAGAGATCGGCCGGCTGCGGATCGACCCGGACGCCATGATGGTGTACAAGGACGGCGGGGCGGTCGATCTGACCCAGCGGGAGTACGAGCTGGTGCGCCTGCTGGCCTCCAAACCGGGGCAGGTGTTCTCCCGGGAGCTGCTGATGGAAAAGGTGTGGAACTACGAGGGCTATGTGGGCGATGTCCGGGCCGTGGACGTGGCCATCCGCCGCCTCCGCGAGAAGCTGGAGGACGACCCCGCCGCGCCGGAGTTCATCCTGACCCGCCGGGGCCTGGGCTACGCGTTCCGGCAGCCCGGCTGATCTCATCGAGAAGGAGGCGTCCCCATGCGCCGCAGCCTGCATTTGAAACTGATGCTCATCATGGTGCTGCTCATCGTGTCCCTGATGGTGGTGGTGGGCGCCTTTTTGATGAACTCGGTCACAAGATACTACATCGACGACTTCTATCAGCAGATGGCCGACGCCTTCGGCCAGGACAACGCGGACTTCATCCGTGACCTGCAGTCCTCCACCGAGGGTGAGACCAACGGCGCCGCCAGGGTGGAGGAGGTCCTGCGGGCCTACGGCGGCACCCTGGGCGTGGACCGCCGCAACCGCAACTACTATGTGCTGGACGGCGGCACCGGCCGGTATCTGGCCGGCTCCTCCCCGGAGCCGGAGGGAGGGCTGGCGATCACTCCCAACATCACCACCGCCCTGCTGGGCAGCCCCGGCGTCGACAGCAGCGCCGCCGCCGACTACATGGACGCCGCCATCCCCATCACCCGGGACGGGAAGGCCTACATCGTCTACATCCTGGACAACCGGGCCACCGTCCGCTCCCTGAACGGGGAGATGTTTTCCCTGATCCTGGAGGCGCTGGTGCTGGGCCTGGTCATCTCGGTGCTGCTGTCCTTCCTGCTGTCCAAGACCATGGTGGCCCCCCTCCAGCGGCTCACCGACGCCATCGAGGACGTGGCCGAGGGGGACTTCTCCAAGGAGCTGGAGGTCACCAGCGGGGACGAGATCGGCCAGCTCACCGAGAGCTTCAACGCCATGGCCGGCCAGCTCCAGACCACCATCGCCGCGGTGGAGAACGAGCGCAACAAGCTGGACACCCTGTTCCTCCACATGGCCGACGGCGTGGTGGCCTTCGACCGGGAGCAGCGGGTGATCCACTCCAACCCCGCCGCGGCCGC
>CANQKJ010000135.1 GCA_947624465.1 uncultured Oscillospiraceae bacterium | reverse complement strand
GCTGGAGGACGCCACCGGCGCCATCGAGCTGATGGTGTTCGCCAGGATCCTGGCCGACAGCGGCCCCTACTGGAAGGCAAACCTCCCGGTGGCGGTCACCGGCCGGGTGTCTGTCCGGGACGAGAAGGAGCCTCAGCTGGTGGTGGACCGGGTGGTCCCCCTGGACGGCGCGGAGGTCCCCCGGCCCCAGGAGTCCCCGGAGGGCAGGACCCTGTGGATCAGGCTGCCCGACGGCGGGGCCTCCCTGGACTGGCTGAAAAAGCTGATGAGTATGTTCCCCGGCAAGTCTCCCGCCGTGGTCTATCTGGCGGACGTGGGGAAAAAGCTCTCCACCCGGTGCGTCGTCCACGAGGCCCTGCTGGCCGAGCTGCGGGAGACCCTGGGAGAGAAGAGCGTGGTCCTGAAATAGAGAGATCGCCCTGAGCGAGAAAAAAGGAGTTCCCATGTATCGTATCCTGAACAAGATCGGAAAGGTGCTGTTCCACCGGCTGGGCATCGTGGCGGTGCTCATCATCCTCCAGCTGGCGCTGTATTTCGCCCTGGCGGTGTTCCTGCGGTCCATCAACCCCATCTACGGCTGGATCTTGGTGGCGCTGTCCGCGGTGCTGGTGCTGTGGGTGGTGGGCAGCCACAGCAATCCCGGCTATAAGATCGGCTGGATCATCATCATCCTGGCGTTCATGCCCTTCGGCTCGGTGGCCTATCTGCTGCTGGGCGGCAACCGGCTCTCCCGGTTCAATCAGCGCCGTTTGAGCACCATGGAGAAGAAGATCAGCCGCAGCCTGGGCGGCGAGTGCGGCCGCTCCGCCTCCCTGAGCCTGCTGGCCGGGGAGGACGCCGGCTGCATGGCCCATTACCTGGAGCAGACCGCCCACTGCCCGGTGTACGGAAACACCCGGACCAAGTACTATCCCGTGGGGGACCTGTGCCTGGAGGACATCCTCTCCGCCCTGAGGGGCGCGGAGAGATACGTCTTCATCGAGTACTTCATCATCGAGGAGGGCCAGATGTGGAGCTCGGTGCTGGAGATCCTCCGGGAGAAGGTAAAGCGCGGGCTGGAGGTCCGGGTCATCTACGACGACATCGGCTCCATCAACACCCTGCCCGCCGACTACGCCGCCCGGCTGGAGGCGGAGGGCATCCACTGCCGGGCCTTCAACCGGTTCGTGCCGGTGGTGTCCATGCGGCAGAACAACCGGGACCACCGGAAGTATCTGATCGTGGACGGCAAGGTGGCCTTTACCGGCGGGATCAATATGGCGGACGAGTACATCAACGTCAAGCCCCGGTTCGGCCACTGGAAGGACTCGGCCATCCGGCTGGAGGGGGACGCGGTGTGGTCCATGGCGGTGTCCTTTCTGGCCATGTGGGACTTCACCAACAGCCAGGAGGAGGACTTCACGCCCTTCCGTCCCGCCCCGGCGGGGTGCGGCGCGGCGGGCTATGTCCAGCCCTACCAGGACTGCCCCTGGGACAACGAGGCGGTGGGCCAGACAGTCTATCTGAACCTGATCTACCGGGCCAAGAAATACCTCTACATCACCACCCCCTATCTGGCCATCGACTACTCCCTGACCATGGCCCTGACCTCGGCGGCCAAGAGCGGGGTGGACGTGCGGATCATCACCCCCCACATCCCCGACAAAAAGACGGTGTTCGAGCTGACCCGCTCCCACTACCGGGAACTGCTGGAGGCGGGGGTGAAGATCTTCGAGTACGAGCCGGGCTTCGTCCACTCCAAGAACTTCGTGGTGGACGACCGGTACGCCACGGTGGGCACCGTCAACCTGGACTACCGCAGTATGTTCCTCCACTTCGAGAACGGCGTACTGCTGTACGACGCCCCCTCGGTGGCCGACATCCGGGAGGACTTCCTGGATACCCAGACCAAGAGCCTGATGGTCACCCTGGCCGACTGCCGGAGCGTGCCCTGGTATCACCGGGCGCTGTGGGCGGTCCTCCGGGTGGTTGCCCCGCTGCTCTGAGCAGATAAAAAGCACCGCTTTCCCCCGGGGAAAGCGGTGCTTTTTGCGCTTATTTGGCTCAGAACGCGTGGCCGATGTCGGTGCGGAAGTGCATATCCTCAAAGGAGATGCGGCTCCCCGCGGCGTAGGCCCCCTCAATGGCCTCGTCCAGCGTCGGGGCGGTGGCGGTGACCCCCAGCACCCGGCCGCCGTTGGTGAGATACCGCCCGTTCTCCAGCCTGGTGCCCGCGTGGAACACCATGGCGGTCCTGCCCGCCTCCTCCAGCCCGGAGATGGGGCAGCCCTTTTTGTACTCCAGAGGATAGCCGCCGGAGGCCAGCACCAGGCAGCAGGCGGCCTCGTTTTTCCAGCGGATGTCCAGCCTGTCCAGGGTGCCCTCCCGGCAGGCCAGCATGATGTCCAGCAGGTCGCTGTCCAGCAGGGAGAGGACCGCCTGGCACTCCGGGTCGCCGAAGCGGGCGTTATACTCCACCACCTTGGGGCCGTCCGGGGTGAGCATCAGGCCGAAGTAGAGCACTCCCTTGAAGGGCCGGCCCTCCGCCTTCAGCGCCGCCACGGTGGGCAGGAAGATCTCCTCCATGCAGCGCTTCGCGATCTCCGGGGTGTACTGGGGCGGGGGAGAGATGGCGCCCATGCCGCCGGTGTTGGGGCCCTTGTTGCCGGTATAGGCCCGCTTATGGTCCTGGCTGGCGGGCATGGGGGAGACGTGCTCCCCGTCCACAAAGGCCAGCACCGTCACCTCCGGGCCGGTCATGCACTCCTCGATGACCAGGGTGGAGCCGGCGTCGCCGAACTTGCGGCCCCCCATCATCTCGGCGGCGGCCAGCTTGGCCTCGTCCTCGGTGGCGGCCACGGTGACCCCCTTGCCCAGGGCCAGGCCGTCTGCCTTGACCACGATGGGCGCGCCCTGCCTGTCGATGTAGGACAGCGCCGCGTCAAGCTCTGTAAAGGTCTCATACCTGGCGGTGGGGATGCGGTACTTCTTCATCAGCTCCTTGGAGAACGCCTTGCTGGCCTCCACGATGGCGGCGTTCTTCCGGGGACCGAAGGCGGGGATGCCCGCCGCCTCCAGCGCGTCCACCATCCCCATGGCCAGGGGGTCGTCGGGAGCCACCACCACGAAGTCCATGGCGTTGTCCTTCGCCCACCTCACCATGCCCTCCACGTCGGTGGCCTTCACGTCCACGCATTTGGCGGCCTGGGCGATGCCGCCGTTGCCGGGGGCGCAGTACAGCTCCGTGACCTTGGGGGACTGGGCCAGCTTCCAGCAGATGGCGTGCTCCCGTCCGCCGGAACCCACGACTAATACTTTCATCTCAACACACCTCGATCATCAGTGGTGGAACAGCCGCATACCGGTGAAGGCCATCACGATGCCGTACTTATCGCAGGCGGCGATGACGTTATCGTCCCGGATGGAGCCGCCGGGCTGGGCGATATACTGGCAGCCGGATTTCCGTGCCCGCTCCACGTTGTCGCCGAAGGGGAAAAAGGCGTCGGAGCCTACGGACACGCCGGACAGCCTGGCGATCCACTCCTTTTTCTCGGCGGGGGTCAGAGGCTCGGGTTTCACCTTGAAGGTGTTCTGCCACACGCCGTCGGCCAGCACGTCCTCCCACTCGTCGGAGAGGTACACGTCGATGGCGTTGTCCCGGTCGGGCCGGCGGATGCCGTCCACAAACTGGAGACCCAGGGTCTTAGGGTGCTGGCGGAGCCACCAGTTGTCCGCCTTGTTTCCGGCGAGGCGGGTGCAGTGGATGCGGCTCTGCTGGCCGGCCCCCACGCCGATGGTCATGCCGTCCTTCACATAGCACACCGAGTTGGACTGGGTGTATTTCAGGGTGATGAGGGAGAGCAGCAGGTCGTGCTTGGCGGCCTGGGGCAGCTCCTTGTTCTCGGTGACGATGTTCTCCAGCAGGCCCTCGTTGATGTCGAAGGCGTTGTAGCCCTGCTGGAAGGTGATGCCGTAGATGTTCCGCCGCTCGATGGGGTCCGGCTCGTAGTCCGGGTCGATCTTCACCACGTTGTAGCCGCCCTTGCGCTTGGTCTTCAGGATGGCCAGGGCCTCGTCGGTGTAGCCGGGGGCGATGACGCCGTCGGACACCTCCAGGGCCAGGTAGCGGGCGGTGGAGGCGTCGCACACGTCGCTGAGGGCGGCCCAGTCGCCGTAGGAGCAGAGCCGGTCGGCCCCTCTGGCCCGGATGTAGGCGCAGGCGATGGGGGAGGGCTCCGGGTCGTCCACGAAGTAGATGTGCTTCTCCACGTCGGTCAGGGGCAGACCCAGGGCGGCCCCGGCGGGGGAGACGTGCTTGAAGGAGGCGGCGGCGGGCAGGCCGGTGGCCTTTTTCAGGGCCTTCAACAGCTGCCAGGAGTTCAGCGCGTCCATGAAGTTGATGTACCCCGGCTTGCCGTTCAGCACCTCCAGGGGCAGGTCCCGGCCGCCGTCCATATAGATGGCCGCCGGCTTCTGGTTGGGGTTGCAGCCGTATTTCAGTTCCAGTTCGGTCATATCAGCACTTCCTTATCATGATGTAGAGACAACACGTTCTGTCAGGGGTAGACGGCCTTGAATTCCTCGCAGACCACCGGCATATCCTCGTCGAACGCCAGACCGGCCTCCGCCAGCTCTCTGGTGAAGAAATCCCGGTGGACCGCCCGCCAGTGGGCCAGACTCAGATCCCCCTCGCCCTCTTTCCGGGCGTGTTCCGGGGAGACGGCCCGGAAGGGGACTATATGCACCTTTGTGGCGCGGATGACGCACACCGCGTTCTCCCGGCTGTCCAGGATGACGCTGTATTCTCCCGCCTCAGGCAGGGCTTCGCCCTCCAGGGCATAGAGGGGGAGGGCGGAGGCGGTGGCGGTCTTGACGCCGGCGCGGACCAGCGCCGCCAGCCCGTCCGGGTCGTCTCCGAAGGCCCAGCCGTCGTAGTCCGCCGTTACACCGGTTCTGGCGGCAAACTCCGCCCACAATTCCGGCCCGGTCATTTCAGTTCGATCCAGAACCGGCGGACGATCTCGCCCTCCGCTTTTACTTCCTTTTCAAATACCCCGCCGTTGGCCAGGATGGTCTTCTCGCTGCCGATGTTGCCCTTGTGACAGGTGACCATGACATTGTCAAGGCCAAACGCCTTACAGCGTTCCAGATCCATGCGGAGCATTTCTTTTGCGTAGCCCTTCCGGCGCTCGCTGGGCCGGACGCAGTAGCCGATGTGTCCGCCCCATTGGGCCAGCACCGGGTGGTCCAGACTGTGCCGGAAGTCGATGATGCCGACGATCCGGCCGTCGGACTTGCGTACCGCCAGCCAGAGGTCGGAGACCACCTTGTGTTTTTCGGCCATCAGTTCCTCTGACCGGGCCTCCTCCACATGGGCCAGCCAGTCCTCCGCCCGGGCGTAGCTGTCCAGGCAGTTGCAGCCGTCGAAGGAGGAGCCGGCGTCCAGCATCTCCCGGCGGAAGTCCATGATGGCGTCGGCGTACTCCATTGTGGGAGTCACCAGACTCAACTCGTCCATAAGCCCCTCACTTTCCGGGCCGCTTGGAAGCGGCGAACTCGTATGCCTCGTGTATCCAGTCCATCAGCTCCCCGTCCAGCTTGCTTTCGGCGGCGGGCTTGCCGTCGAAGAAGAACAGCAGGTCGGGCGAAATCATTTTTGGTGCTTGTTGAGGATGACGGTGTCCCGGGTCTTGCTTTCCAGGTCGATGAATTCCGCGAACAGGGACACCTTATTGTCCTCGTTGAGGCTGGCCCAGAGCTGGTCCGCCCACTCCCGGACGGTGGAGGCGATGACGGCCACCCGCTTGGGTTCCCCCTCGAAGGAGGGCAGGGGATTGCCGTCCCCCTGGTAGGTGGAGAGGAAGTGGCCCACGCCGGGGACGGGCTTGTCGTACTCGTAGAAGTACCGGCAGCAGCAGGAGGGGTCGCCGTCCAGGGACTTCAGGATGGACAGGTTGTAGGAGCCGTCGGGCTTCACCACGCCGGAGATGCGGGGGGTCCAGTTGGGGCCGTCGGGCTCGAAGGTCCGGGTGTTGAGGGCGTGGCGGTAACAGTGGCCCTGGGCGATGTGGTCCCGG
>CANQKJ010000134.1 GCA_947624465.1 uncultured Oscillospiraceae bacterium | reverse complement strand
GCTGGGGGTCAACGCCATCGAGCTGATGCCCATCTTCGAGTTCGACGAGATGCTGGACTACCGCAGCAACAACGGGGCGGCCCTCTACAACTACTGGGGCTACAATCCGGTGTCCTTCTTCGCCCCCAACACCAGCTACTCCTCCTCCCTGGAGTTCAACCGGGAGGGCCGGGAGCTGAAACGGCTCATCCGGGCCTGCAAGCAACGGGGCATCGAAGTCTACCTGGACGTGGTGTTCAACCACACCGCCGAGGGCAACGAGACCGGCCCCTTCTTCTCCTTCAAAGGGTTCGACAACAACGTGTACTACCTGCTCACCCCCAACGGAGGCTACCAGAACTTCTCCGGCTGCGGCAACTCCCTGAACTGCAACCACCCCATCGTCCACCAGATGATCGTGGACTGCCTCCGCTACTGGGTGACCACCTACCGGGTGGACGGCTTCCGGTTCGACCTGGCCTCCATCCTGGGCCGGGACAAGGACGGCGCCCCCATGAACGAGCCTCCCCTGCTCCAGGCCCTGGCCTTCGACCCCATCCTGGCCGACGTGAAGCTCATCGCCGAGGCGTGGGACGCCGGCGGCCTCTACCAGGTGGGCACCTTCCCCGCCTGGAACCGCTGGGCGGAGTGGAACGGCCGCTACCGGGACGATATGCGCCGCTACCTGAAGGGGGACGGCGGCATGGCCAGGAGCGCCGCCCTGCGGCTCATGGGTTCCACCGACATCTACGCCGACAGCCGGAAAAACGCCTCGGTGAACTTCATCACCTGCCACGACGGGTTCACCCTCCGGGACCTGTTCACCTACAACCAGAAGCACAACGAGAAAAACGGCTGGAACAACACCGACGGCGCCGACGACAACAACAGCTGGAACTGCGGCGTGGAGGGCGAGACCGACGACGAGGGCATCAAGGCCCTCCGCCGGCGGATGGCCCGCAACGCCTTCGCCCTGCTGATGTGTTCCAGGGGCATCCCCATGTTCCTGGCGGGGGATGAGTTCGGCAACACCCAGTTCGGCAACAACAACGCCTACTGCCAGGACAACATCACCTCCTGGCTGGACTGGTCCCTGCTGGAAAAGCATCGGGATATGTTCCGCTTTTTCCAGTCCATGATCCGCTTCCGCAAGGAACACCGGGTGCTGCGGACCAACCTGTCCAACGGCGCCTGCGGCTTCCCCGACGTGTCCTGCTACGGCATCACCCCCTGGAAGCGGGAGCTGGAGGACCACGACCGCTATGTGGGGGTCCTCTTCGCCGGATGGGACCAGAGCGCCGGCAGCCAGCTGATCTACGTGGCCTCCAACGCCTACTGGGAATCCCTCCAGGTGGAGCTGCCCCGCCTGCCCGACGGCATGGGCTGGCACCTGGCGGTGGACACCTGGAACGACGCCCCCCAGACCTACGGCCCCGTGGGGGACCGCTTCACCATCCGCCCCCGCTCGGTGATGGTATTCATCGGGCGGCGGTGACCCGAACACGATGAAAGCTCCTCCGGCCTTCCCACCGGAGGAGCTTTTCGCGTCAATGCCGTTTCTTCCGCCCTGTGACGACCGCCGCCCCCACGAGCGCCGCCGCCGCGAGGACCCCCAGGGCGATCCCCAGGTACAGCCCCGGCGGGGTATAGCGAAGCTCCACGGTATGCTCCCCGGCGGACAGCGGCACGGCCAGAAACGTGTCCAGCCAGACGCTCTGTTCCGCCCGCGCCCCGTCCACCAGGACGGCCCAGCCCTTCTCCGCGGGGATGGTGGTAAGCAGCGGCCGGGGGGCGTCCGCCGTCACGGTCAGGGACACCCGGCCGCTGTCCTCCACCGACAGCACCTCCGCCGCCTCCACCGAGGCCGCAGCGGCGGACAGCCCTTCCCGGTCCAGCTCCCAGAGGAAGTTCTCCGGCGGGGTCCAGGCGCCGCTGTACCACACGGTGACGGTACGCTCCTCCCCCGGCCCCGGGGCGCCCAGATAGTGGACACAGGCGGCCTCGGAGGCGCCCAAACGCACCGTCTCGCCCCCCTCCATCTCCACCTGGAAGGGGCCGGAGAGGGACAGGTCGGCGTAGACAGGCCGCCCGGTGCCGGTGAAGGTAAAGGTGGCCGCGCCCCCCTCGTCCCGCCAGGAGGCGTCGATGGGGGCGAACACGTCCGCCCGCTCCCCCGCCAGGGCGGACAGCAGGTCGTTCTGCCGCTCGAAGGGAGTGGGGGCGGCGCTGAGGGCCGGGGCGCTCTCCCCGGCGCTCAAAAAGGCGATGGGCAGAACGTCCGGGTTTTTGTAGAGGGTATACCCGCCGCTTTGGGCCACCGTCCCGTAGGGTTGGCCGCCCTGGGAGATGACGTAGCGGAAGTCGAACAGGGCGTCGGTCACCGGGGTGGAGCCGTAATAGGCGCACCACATCCAGGTCTGGGCGAAGCCCAGGGTCCAGGTGAGCCGGTTCACGTCGTAGTTGTAGAGGCTGCTGTAATGGGTGAGGCCGGGGTAGCCGAAGGCCAGAGGCCCGTTGTGGCCCCGGTCCTCGGTGGCCCCCATGCGGAAGAAGGGCTCGTCGTTGTCCTCATAGGCCGCGGCGGTGAGGGCGGCGTTGGCCCGCCAGTCCGCCCGATAGGCGGCATAGGACTGGTAGTGGAACTGCCCGTCCAGCCCGGTGAGGATGTCCCGGGTGTTCAGGCCCAGGTCCAGCACCGTCAGCGCCAGGAGAACCGCGGCCACCGTCCGCTCCGGGGCGGGACCCCGCCTCCTGAGGGCGTCCAGGACGGGCGGCAGGGCCATGTTGGCCAGGGCCACGACCACAAAGGAGACCACGAACCCGTACCGCCAGGGGAACCAGTTGGGCCGCTGCATCACGTGCCACAGCTTGTCCAGGGGGGACAGCAGGGCAGAGACCAGTACCGCCCCCAGCAGGCCCAGCCAGGCCAGCTTCTCCCGCAGGGGGTGCCTCTGATAGAAGTAGACCGCCGCCAGCAGCACGGTGACCGTGCCGCAGAAGAAGTACGGCAGGGCGCTGTACGTCACCGAGGCGTAGGAGCCGGAGAACAGCCGCCCCAGCAGGGTCAGCGGGTCCAGGGTGAGCAGGCCGTCGTAGTCCACATTGCCGCCACTGAACTTGCCTGTGAAGGCGGCCAGGAAGGTGGGCAGCCACAGCCACACGGTGAGGCCCATGGCACAGGCCGCCCCGCCCAGAAAGCGGCCCCAGGCCACCCCCAGGGGCTTGCCGGCGAACCGCAGCATCACGCACCGGGCGATGAAATACAGCAGACAGAAGGCCCCCACCATATAGGACACATACCAGCAGGAGAAGAAGCACACCGCCAGGGCGGCTGTCAGCGGCCCGAACCCCCTCCCCGCCAGGACGCGCTCCAGCGCCAGCAGGATCAGGGGCAGCCAGATGACCCCGTCCAGCCACATGAGGTTCAGGGAGTTGGCGGCGTTGTAGGACATGAGGGCGTAGCTCACGGCGCAGATCAGGGAGGCCGCCGGGGCGCCGGGAAACATCCGCTGGGAATACAGGGCGAAGGCGGCCCCGGCAAGGCCGATCTTCACGGCGGTGAGGAACATCAGGGCCACCGGCAGCCACTCGTTGGGGACGAAAACGGTCAGCAGGGTGATGGGGCTAGCCGCATAGAAGGAGAACACCCCGATATAGGAGGTGCCCAGGGCCTTGGACCAGGAGAAGAACAGATCCCCGCTCTTGAGGGCGCAGAAGTACTCCGCGTACTCGTCCGCCATGTCGGAGATCAGCACCGTCTTGTCCCCCCAGGGGGCCATGCCCATGGAGGCATACGCCCACAGCATCACCGCCGCCGGGAGGACAAAGGCCGCCAGACACACGAGCAGCCGTTTTCGCCGGTCCGTCATGGACGTCTCACCTCCCCAGTCGTTTCCGCTATCTTACCCCAAATCGGGCCATGTGTCAATGAAGCGGTCGTCTTGACTTTTGTCCTCCATGCGAATAGAATAGTTATGTTTACTTGAGGAAAGGAGCCGTCTCCATGGACGAGCTGATCTATTTCGACTACGCCGCCACCTCCCCCGTCCGGCCGGAGGCCGCCGCCGCCATGGCGGAGGCCCTGGGGCAGTTCGGCAACCCCTCCTCCCGGTACGGGTACGGCCGCGAGGCCGCCCGGCGGGTGAAGGAGGGCCGGGAAATCGTCGCGAAAGCGCTGGGCTGTTCCCCCGGCGAGGTGTATTTCACCTCCTGCGGCACCGAGGGGGACAACTGGGCCCTCCGCCGGGGGGTGGAGCTGAACCGCCGCAAGGGGCGGCACATCGTCACCACCGCCGTGGAGCACGCCGCCGTGCTGGAGACCTGCAGGGACCTGGAGCGTCAGGGGTATGAGGTCACCTATCTGAAACCCGACAAAGCGGGCCGCATCACCGTGGACCAGGTGACGGAGGCCCTGCGGCCCGACACCGCCCTGGTGTCCGTGATGCTGGTGAACAACGAGACCGGCGTCCTCCTGCCGGTGGCCGAGGCCGTCAAAGCCGTCAGGGCGGCGGACAGGTCCGTCCTGTTCCACACCGACGCCGTCCAGGGCTTTTTGAAGGTCCCCTTCCCCCTCTGCTCCACCGGGGCGGACCTCATCACGGTCAGCGGCCACAAGATCGGCGCGCCCAAGGGGATCGGCGCCCTGTACGTGAAAAAGGGCGTGCGGCTCTCCCCCCTGCTCACCGGCGGCGGCCAGGAGGATGGCCTCCGCTCCGGCACCGAGGCCACCGGACAGATCGCCGCCTTCGCCGCCGCCGTCTCCGCCGCGATGGCGGACCCCGGCGGGCCGGACCGGGCCGCCGCTCTGAAGGAATACACCCTCACACAGCTGAAGGCCGCCCTCCCCAGGCTGGAGGTCATCTCCGCCGGGGACGTGGGCCACATCTGCGCCGTCACCCTCCCCGGCTACAAGAGCGAGGTGGTGGTGCGGGTGCTGGGGGACAAAAACATTTGCGTCTCCTCCGGTTCCGCCTGCCACAAGGGAAAGCCCAGCCACGTGTTCGCCGCCATGGGCCTCCCCAAGCCCTGGCTGGACGGCGCCCTGCGCCTGTCCTTTTCCCCGGAGAGCACCAGGGAGCAGGCCGACGCCCTGGCGGCCGCCCTGCGGGAGGCGGCGGCCTCCCTGTTCACCACCCTGTCCTGAAACGGAGGTATCCCATGAGCGAGACAAGTCTGGCCGTCTCTGTGGTCAACGAGGTAAAGAAAGCCGTCGTCGGCAAGGACGACGTGATCTTCAAAGCCCTGCTGGTCATCCTGGCGAGGGGCCATCTGCTGCTGGAGGACATCCCCGGCGTGGGCAAGACCACCCTGGCCCTGGCCTTTTCCAAGGCTCTGGGCCTCAGCTGCAACCGGGTGCAGTTCACCCCCGACGTGATGCCCTCCGACCTGACGGGCTTTTCCCTTTACAACAAGGACACCGGGCGGATGGAGTACCAGCCCGGCGCCCTGCTGTGCAACCTGTTCCTGGCCGACGAGCTGAACCGTGCCACCAGCCGCACCCAATCCGCTCTGCTGGAGGCCATGGAGGAGGGCAGGGTCACCGTGGACGGGGCCACCCATCCCATCCCGGAGCCCTTTCTGGTCATTGCCACCCAGAACCCGGCGGGGGCCTCCGGCACCCAGCTCCTGCCCGACTCCCAGCTGGACCGCTTTTCCATGCGGCTGTCCATGGGCTATCCCTCCCCGGAGGACGAGCTGGAGCTGCTGCGCCGCAAGGCCGGGGGCAATCCGCTGGACTCCATCGTCCAGGCGGCCTCCCACGAGGACCTGGCCCGCCTCCGGAGCGAGGTGGACCGGGTACACGTCAGCGACATCATTTTGAACTACATCATCCGCCTGGTCCGGGCCACCCGCGAGAGCCCCCGGCTGGCCCAGGGGGCCAGCCCCCGGGCGGCCATCGCCGTGGCGGCCCTGAGCCGGGCGGCGGCCTGGACCCACGGGCGGGACTTCGTGGTGCCCGACGACGTAAAGCTCGTCTGGACCGACGCGGTGGCCCACCGGCTCATCCTGCCCACCGGCGCGGTGGGCAGCACGGAGCGGGCCGTCCGGATCGCGGAAGGGGTGCTCGCCACCGTCCCCGCCCCCCGTCTCCCCCGGTAAGGCCATGATCCACCGCCGCCTGATCTATCTGGCGGTCCTCCTGGCCGCCTTTGTCCTCCAGATCACC
>CANQKJ010000133.1 GCA_947624465.1 uncultured Oscillospiraceae bacterium | reverse complement strand
CTCCGTTCCGGTAGGCGGCAAGCTGGGCCTCGTCCTTTTTGTCCAGGCTCCGCTCCCCCGCCAGGCCCTCCACATGGTGGGTCAGCTCGTGGCGGAGGGTGCCCCGCAGCTCGTCCACCCAGACCTCCCGCGGCTCGTCCGCCAGCAGGGCAACGAAGGAGCCGTAGTAGAGGTTGATGTACCGCCCCATCTCGTCGCAGCAGTACTCACCCATCACATACACGTCCTCCCCGACCTCAGGGTCGGGCACCTCGTCCTCCAGCAGCAGGACCCCGCCGTTCAGGTCCCGGAACAACTCCTCCGGGAACCCGGCATATACCTCGTCTAAAATATCATATACTTCATCGATGGACAAGACCATTTTTACCCCTCCCCGGTCAGTGAAATGGTGACGGTCCTCTCATAATAAGGAGGCTCGTCGCTGTCCTCGTCCGGCCAGAAGCCGGCGGTCCCCATGTTTTCCAGGCCCCGGGTCTCCACCCGCTGCCCGATACGGACGCCCCGGTGATCCAGGGTAAAGCTGCCGTAAGGCTCCGCCGCCGTCTCCCACAGGCCGGTCCAGCCGTCCGGGTCGTAGCTGAACAGCCCAATGTTCAGCGCCCCGGTCATGGCCATCAGGCCCATGTTCTCCGGGAAATGGCCGGCATGGATGTACGTGAAGTCCTCGTTGCTTCGGACACAGAACGTCACGGCGGTGACTGCCCCGTCCTCCAGCGTAAACACGGGGTCCAGGTCGTCCACCCCGGAGAGCTTCAGCACATAGCGGTCGTCCTGCCAGGTCCCGTCTCTGTTCAAACGGTCATCATAGCCGAATTTTCCCGCGTAATAGTTGAAGTTCTCAACATACCGCTCCACCGTCAGCGGCCCCCGTTTGGGCGGCAGATAGGAGGCCAGCACCGACAGGGCGATCACCGCGAAAAACAGGACCTGCGCTGCGATATAGGCCGCGCCGCCCAGGCGGGCCCCGCCGGGGCGCTCCTCCACCGTGTACCGGCGGCTCCGCCCAAAATCCCAGTCGGACGCAAGGCCGTCCAGGCCCTCCTTGCGGCACCGCCACATGGTCACCAGGTCCCAGATGGGGATGGTCCAGCGATAGCCCTTCCAGGCCACCGACCAGGCCCGCTCCCGTGCGTCGGCCAGGCTCAACTTTTCGCCGTTTTCGTCCCGGAGCTTCAATCCGAACAGCCACTTCCCCGGCGTCCAGCCCCAGTAGTGGAGCCAGAAAGGCTCCAGCGCGAAGGTCAGGGCAAAGCAGGCCAGATTGAACAGTGCGTCCGCCAGCGGAGGCGTCTCCAGCAGCCAGTACCCGTGGAACGCCCCCAGGGCAATGACATAAAAGAGCAGCTTGTACAGGACCATGTCCAGCGCCCGGGCGAAATACCGCCGCCAGGGATAGCAGCAGGCGATGTACCGCGGGGGCTCCGGCTCCTTCTCCGGCGGGGCCGGCGGCGGGACAGCGGGGCGGGCCGGGGCCTCCAGTTCCCTGAGCCAGGGCGCGGGGTCCAGGGCGGCGTACTCCACCCCGGAATCGCTCAGCTCCCGGCAGACCTTTGCCGCCTGTTCGATGGATACCCGATCCCCCTCCAGACGGTTCAGCTGGCCGAACAGGGCCTGCTCCAGGGTGAGCGTCCCCCGCTGGATCAGCCGGATGGTCTCCAGATCCATGTTCAGCCGCCGCAGCAGCCTGATCTTCTCCAGGGTACGGGCGTCCTCCTCCGAGTAGTCCCGGTAGCCGTTGGGCAGGCGTTTGGGGGCAAGGAGCCCCTCCTCTTCGTAATAGCGGATGTTGGCCCGGGGCAGCCCGGTGCGCTCCTCCAGTTCCTTGACGGTCATAACGCCACCTCCTGTCCACAGCGTAAGCCGTCAAGCCGCTTGACAGTCAAGAGGTTTTTTGAAAAAACGGAGATTTTATGGTCCATATTATAGCAGACCGGCAGGCGGATGACAAGTGCCTCTCCCGGGGCGGTCCGCCGATTTTTATTTACACCGTTCGTCAAAGATGGTATACTGAGAGACAGAAAGCGACCGGCCCGTCAAATCATAAGGAGGACCGTTTATGAAACGTCTTGTCTGTCTGTTCTGCGCCGCCCTGTTCCTCTTTCTGACCGCCTGCGGCCCCAGGGCGGAGACCCCCTCTCCCACGCCGGAGGCCACCCCGACGGCGGCGCCCACGCCAACGCCCAAGCCCACGCCCACGCCGGAACCCACGCCCACCCCCACGCCGGAGCCGAAGTTCTACCACCCCCTCACCGGCGTGCCTGTGGAGGAAGATCTGTCCGGGAAAAAGCCGGTGGCCGTCATGCTGAACAACATCAGGGCCGCCCTGCCCCAGCAGGGAAACAGCCGCGCCGACATCATCTATGAGGTGCTGGCCGAGGGCGGCATCACCCGGATGGTGGCCGTCTATCTGGAGGTGGGGGGCGAGGAGATCATCGCCTCCATCCGCTCGGCCCGGCAATACTTCTGGGAGCTGGCCCAGGGCCATGACGCGGTGTATGTCCATGCCGGCGGCAGTCCTGAGTTTTACAGCAACAAGGCCGCCTCCGGGGCCTATACCGTGGACGGCGTGAACGGCGACTACACCTCGGCCTCCATCTTCTGGCGGGACCGCTACCGGGTGGAGGGCCACGACAGATTCGGCTTTGAGCACTCCCTGGTCACCTCCGGCGACGCCATCGCCGAGCTGCTGGCCAAAAAGGATCTGCTGACCCACACCGAGGGCTATACCTATGAGATGTCCTTCGCCGATGACGGCACCCCCGCGGGCGGACAGGCCGCCAACGTCATCACCGCTCCCTTCTCCAGCAAGAACACCGTGTTCCGCTATGACGCCGGGACCGGCCTCTACCGGGTGGAGGAGTTCGACGCCCCCTACATCGACGGCAACTCCAACAGCCAGATCGCCGTCACCAACGTGCTCATCCTCCAGACCGCCTGCAAGGTCTACGACGACAAGGGCCGCATCGACGTGGACCTGTCCTCCGGCAGCGGGTACTTCGCCTGCGGCGGCAGGATGATCCCCATCACCTGGAAGAAGGGCGCGGCGAAGGAACAGCTCCGCTACTTCACCGCCGACGGCGCCCCTCTGACGCTGGGCCGGGGAAAGAGCTATGTGGCTGTCATCCCCCTGAACCGCTCCGTCACCGCGGAATAATTGACAAATAACAAAAAATTTCCCGGCATAACATGGGAGACACGGCGCAAACTATCCCCGTGACAAGGATCAAAGCGTTTGCAAGCGCTTCACGAAGGAGGTTCGTACCATGTTTCTGGATAAGCTGGCGCTGACTCTGGCTATCATCGGCGGTCTGAACTGGGGCTCCATCGGCCTGTTCAATTTCGACCTGGTGGCTTTCATCTGCGGCGGCTCCGGCACCTGGCTGGCCCGTATCATCTACGCGCTGGTGGGTCTGGCCGCCCTGTGGTGCATCACCCTGCTGTTCCGGCCGGAGACCGACACCCAGCCCCGCCAAAGTCACGCGTAAACGAAAAGGCCTCGCCCGGCGGGCGAGGTCTTTTTATGCGCGTTTCATCTCAGATCCCCCCGGACGCGGCCGTCCTCCACGGTGAGGACGCCGTATCCCGCCCGGTTGTAGATGCCGCCGGCGGTGCCGGGATTGAACAGCCAGATCCCCTCCTCGGGCTGGTTCAGCGCCTCGTGGGTGTGGCCGAAGCACACCATTTTCGCCCCCGCCTTTCTGGCCGCGTCGGGCAGCCGCCAGGTGCCGCTCTTCACATAGTACCTGTGGCCGTGGGTCAGCAGGAACCTCACGCCCTCCGCCTCTACCACCAGCTCGTCCGGGCCGGCGCAGAAGTCGCAGTTGCCCTTCACCATGTCAAAGGGCACCTGGGGATAGCACCCCGCCAGCAACTTGCCATCCTGGTAGTTGTCCCCCAGGAAAAACACCCGCTGGGGCTTTTCCCGCTCCATGGCGTCCACCATGGTCCCCAGGCGGCCGTGGGAGTCGGAAAACACCAGTATCTTCATCAGGTCACCCTCCCGCCCTCTCCGCATATACTGGGATAGTCCCAGAAACGGAGGGGAGCTTTTATGCCGAAATTTGACGAGCTTTTGAACAGCAAGCAGGCCGCCGGGCTGCTGAAGGACGCCGGCAGACTGGAACAGCTCCGGGATGCGCCGGAGACCCAAAAGATCTTCTCGATGCTGAGCCGCTCCACCGGCGGCGACCTGGAGGGGGCGGCGGAGCGGGCCGCCAACGGGGACGCGGGAGAGCTGGCCAACGCCATCCGACAGGTGATGAAGAGCCCGGAGGGGGCCCAGCTCCTCCAAAAGATGAAGCAGACATTGAAGTGACGGGAAGCGCGGGAGGTGACGGCGCCGTGGGAGAACTGGAAGAAAAGCTGGAGAGCGTCCTCAGCGACCCGGAGGCCATGGCCCGCATCATGTCCCTGGCAAAGTCCCTGGACCTGGGGAGCGGGCAGTCCCGGAACGGGACCGCCCCGGAGAGCGTCCCGCCGCCGGAGCCTCCCTCCCCCGCCCCGCAGCGGGCGGCCGGCGGCGATCTGCTGGAGGGCTTAAGCGCCCTGGACCCGAAGCTGCTGTCCGCTGCGGCGGGGCTGTTCGCCCAGTACCAGAACGGGAACGACGACAGGCGGGTCGCCCTGCTCAACGCCCTGCGGCCCTTCGTCCGGGAGGAGCGGTACGCGAAACTGGATAAGGCCATCCAGATCGCCAGGCTGTCCCGGCTGATCCGGTCCGCGCTGGACCTGTTCCGGGCGGCGAAGGAGGACGGCCATGTATAATCAGTATATGAACGGGGATGACTTCATCCCATTGGAAGGCGAACAGCCGGAGCGCCCCCGCAGCCAGCAGCAGCCCGCGCAGCCACGCCAGCCCGCGCCCCAGCGCAGGCCCAACGACCTGGTGGGCGAGGTGGCGGGCGGGCTGTCCAAGCTGCTGGACGGAGTGCTGCGGCACTTTTCCCTGGAAAAACTGGACACCGGGGACATCCTGCTGGTGCTCATCATCCTGTTCCTCTACCTGGAGGGGGACAATCTGGAGCTGGTCATCACCCTGGGGCTGCTGCTCCTGCTGGGCCTGGGGGACGACGATCAGGAGGAGGACCGCGCCCCCGGCAGGTAGAGCTGGCTGCCGTCTGGCAGAGCGAACGCGGCGGAGGACTGCTCCATGGGGCTGACCACCTCGTTGGAGGTCATGGAGTAGACCACCACGCCGTCCTTCAGGGTCTCGGCGGCCATGAGCAGGCCTCCGGTCTCGGAGACCCACCAACGCTCCGTATACCCCAGCAGCGGGTCCGCCGATTCCACATAGACGCAGGGCACGCCGCCCCGCTCCACATAGCCGGCGTCGGTGATGTCCGCCCTGTCCAGGGCCAGCACGTCCTCATAGGTGGGGATGCGCTGGAGCAGATCGGCGGAGAGCCGGTCCGCTGGGCCGGTGTACAGGGCGTCCTCGCCGCTGTACCAGAGCCACAGCGTCCCATCCCCCACGATGGCGTTCTCCACCGTCCCGGTGGGAAGGGCCGCGGAGGAGCGGAGCCAGCCGCCCTCCGCCCACACCTGGATGGCCGACGCGCCCAGAGAACGGCCCTCGTCGTCAAAGTACTCCACCTCCAGGCTGCGGCTGTAACTCTCATACCGCTCCAGACTGGCGATGACGGCCTGCACCGTCCGGGGGTTGACGGACACCACCACCCCGTGGGGGTCGGAGGTGTCCTCCGGCCCCGAGGGCTGGCTGGCGGTGGCGTCGGGATCGGCCACCACCACCTCCGGCGGCTTGGAGAAGATGTTGGGGAGGAAGCTGGACAGCACCGCCAGCAGCACCACGCACACGATGGCCGCCGACACCAGGACCCTTTTCTTGTCGTCCATGCGCTCCCCTCCTCTCTGTAAGACGCTTTACCGGCTGGCGAAAGGTTCCGGGGGCCGGTCCGTCCGACCGAAGTGGTACAGGACCGCGTCGGCGATGCGCCGGCACGCCCGCCCGTCCCCGTAGGGGTTGACGGCGTGGGCCATGGCCTCATAAGCGGCGGGGGACTCGATAAGCTCCGCCGTCATGGCGACGATGTCCTCGCGCCGGGTGCCGGCAATGCGCACCGTGCCGGCCTCCACCGCCTCGGGCCGCTCCGTCTCCCGGCGCAGCACCAGCACGGGCTTGCCCAGGGCCGGAG
>CANQKJ010000132.1 GCA_947624465.1 uncultured Oscillospiraceae bacterium | reverse complement strand
CCCAGGCCGTAGATGCAGGACACGGAGGACACCACGATCACGTCCCGCCGCTCCAGCAGGGAGGCGGTGGCCGCCAGCCGCAGCCGGTCGATCTCGTCGTTGATGGACATATCCTTCTCGATGAAGGTGTCGGTGTGGGGGATATAGGCCTCGGGCTGGTAGTAGTCGTAGTAGGACACGAAGTACTCCACCGCGTTGTGGGGGAAGAACTCCCGAAACTCGGCGCAGAGCTGGGCGGCCAGGGTCTTGTTGTGGGCCAGCACCAGGGTGGGCCGCTGGACCTTCTCGATGACCTTGGCCATGGTGAAGGTCTTGCCCGACCCGGTGACGCCCAGCAGCACCTGCTCGTCCAGGCCGTTCTCGATGCCCGCCGCCAGCGCCTCGATGGCCTCGGGCTGGTCGCCGCTGGGGGTGTATTCGGATACCACTTCGAATTTGGGCATGGGGCGCCTCCTTTCCGGCTCGCGGGCCGTCTTTATGATAGAACATTTGTTTTAACTTGTCAAGAGGGACCTGGCCCTCCCGGGGAAAACCCATTGTGGTATCGTATCATATCCCGGCCCCGCCCGCAAGGTGTTTTTGCCGGAAAATGTTTCTTTTGCGGGCAAAAAGAGAGCGCCGTCTCCGGCGCTCTCCGGTCAGCCATCCAGCAGCCCGCTCTCCGCCAAGGAGGTGGCTTCGTCGTTGGCAAAGACGATGTGGTCCAGCAGCAGTATCCCCGCCTCCGCCAGCACCGCCTTCAGCCGGCGGGTGGTGGCGATGTCCGCCTCGGAGGGCAGAGCCACCCCGGACACGTGGTTGTGGGCCAGCACCACCCGGGTGGCGTTGCAGGCAAGGGCGGCCTCCAGCGCCTTCCGTGCGGTGATCTGCACCGCGTCGGCCACCCCCTCCCCCAGCTTCTTCTGGGCGATGACCTTGTTCTTGCCGTCCAGACAGATCAGATAGGCCATCTCGTCCCTGGCGCCGAAGAACAGGGGCCGCAGGAGCTGCTCCATCTGGCCCATGGTGACCACCCGGCCCTCGAAGGAGTACATCCGCTCCAGATACCGGCCGGACAGCTCCATCACCAGCCGGATCAGGGCGGCGGTGTCCGGACCGACGCCCTCCACCTCCATGAGCTGCTCCGGGGTGGCGTGGAACACCCCCACGATGCCCCCGAAGTGCCGCTCCAGGTCGTGGGCCAGGGTGTTCACGTCCCGCCGGGGGATGGCGTAGAACAGCAGCAGCTCCAGCGCCCGGTGATCCGGCATCCCGGCCAGGCTGTACCCCCGGTCCCGGAACTCCTTTTTCACCCGCTTCCGGTGATCCTGATGGGGATTCTCCGGCCCCTTCGCCTCAAACTTGCCGGCCACGGCTCAACCTCTGGGTCCGTACTGGGCCAGATAGCCCTCCATCCGGCCCCGCATTTCGTCGTCGATGTACACCGTCCCGTCCACCGGCCGGTTGTGCAGGGCCTCGATGATCTCCCGGATGGTGACGATGGGGAACACCTGGATGCCGTAGTCCTCCCGCAGCTCGTCCAGGGTGGTGCAGTCCCGGGTGCCCCGCTCCATGCGGTCCACCGACACGAACAGGGCCGTCAGCTCCACATCGGCCACGTGCCTGAACAGCTCGATGGTCTCCCGGACGGCGGTGCCGGCGGTGACCACATCCTCGATGATGGCGACGCGGTCCCCGGCCTGGGGCTGATATCCCACCATAGAGCCTCCCTCGCCGTGGTCCTTGGCCTCCTTGCGGTTGAAGCAGTAGGGCAGGTCCCGGCCGTAATTGCGGAACAGGGAGGCGGCGGCGGTCACCGCCAGAGGGATGCCCTTGTAGGCGGGGCCGAACAGGGCGTCGATGCCGTCGGGCATATGTTCCTGCACGCAGACGGCGTAGTAGTCCCCCAGCCTGGCCGCCTGGGCGCCGGTCCTGTAGTTGCCGGTGTTGACGAAATAGGGGGTCCTGCGGC
Organism: uncultured Oscillospiraceae bacterium; assembly: GCA_947624465.1. Taxonomy (GTDB): domain Bacteria; phylum Bacillota; class Clostridia; order Oscillospirales; family Oscillospiraceae; genus Enterenecus. The sequence continues at coordinate 4,206 of CANQKJ010000132.1, read as the reverse complement.
CCGATTTGGTGGTGAAGTCCCCAAAGGTCAGCACACCGGAGCGCACCATGAAGTGGATGAATTTCTCCTGATAGGGGGTCATGTCCCTCTCTCCTTCCCGGCCAAAAGGCCGTCTTTTTCGTCTGATTATACCATCGGAGAGGGCGGGTTGTAAAGGGGGATCACGGCCATCCCGGCCCGAAGGCGGGGATGGCCCTGGGCTCCTCCCCGTACCCGGCGGCGGCCTCCAGGGCGTCCGCCCCGGCGGGATGGGATACCGCCCCGCCCCGCTCCACCGTCAGGGTGAAGCCCTCGTCGTCCGACGTGAACACCGCCCCGCCGGGGAGAGGCTGGCGGGTCACCGCCCAGCCCATGCGCTCCAGGGCCATGGTGAGGGCCGCCGGCCCCCGGACGAAGGCCACGCCGCCCCGCGCCGGGCGGCCCCCCGCCCGGTGAGCCGCCCAGGCGCAGTCCGCCCCGGCCAGCAGATCCCAGGACCCCACGGCCCCGGCGCTCCCCGCCGCCGGAAGGGGGCCTCTGTCGATGGCCCGCCCCGCCCCGTCGTGGAGATACAGGCGGATCTCCTCCCCCTCCTGCCGGAGGAACAGTGCGGCCCCGAAGCCGTAGAACCCCGCCAGCCACGCCCCGCAGGCGGCGCAGGTCCCGTCGTGGAAGCGGACCTCTCCCCCCGCCAGGGCCGCCCCGCACCCGGCGGCCCTGGCCAGCAGTTTGGCCTCCTCTCCCCCGGCGGAACCCACCGCAAGCGTCCCCAGGCGGGCCAGCCTGGCTCCCAGCTCAAACAGTTCTCTCCCCTGACGTAACAAAGGGCACACCTCCTCATTTTACAGGAAGTGTGCCCTTTTTTGCCGGCGGTTAGTCCTTTTGATAGAGCGCCAGCGCCTTTTCCAGCCGGGTTTTGAAGTCCGCCGCCGCCCACTCGGGGGACAGCACCTCCACCCCGTCCTCCAGGCCGAACAGCCAGCCCCACAGGATGGGACTCACCACCACGTCCAGGGTGACGGTGAAGTGGTCCTCCCCGTCGGGTACCAGCATGACCTCCCGGCCGAACCGGTCCAGCACGATGCCGGCGTACCGGTTCTGGCACCGGAGCCGCAGGCGGCAGGGAGTCCCGGCATACATCCCGAAATGGCGGGAGGCGTAGCCCTCCGGGTCCCAGCCCTCTCTGGACCGCCCGGCCATGCCGGTGACGGCGATGTCGCTCATCTTGTCCACCCGGTAGTGGCGCAGCTCGCTCCTGGTCTCGTCCCAGCCGGCCAGGTAGTAGTTCTCGCTGTCCCAGATGAGGCCGTAGGGGGTGAGCCGGTATCTGGCCCCGTCCCGGCGGTAGACCTTCTCCTTGGTCCGGTCGTACTCGAAGTAACGGAAGGTCACCACCCGGTTCGCGGCGATGGCGGCGTGGAGCTTGTCCACGTTGTAGAAGATGCTCTCGTTCATGGTCTTGACCCGCCGGTCCACATACACCTGCCGCTGGAGCTGCCGGGCCTGATGGACCGAGGCCAGCCCCTCCAGCTTGCGGATGAGAGCGTCGCTCTTGCGGGTGGTGAGGAACCGGCTGGACTGGACTGCGTCCACCAGCAGCTTCAGCTCGGCCAGCTCGAAGTCCCGCTCCCCGATGAACCAGCCGCCCCCCTTGCCCCGGCGGGACTGGACGTCCAGCCCCAGCTGGCGGAGCTGCTCCATGTCGTCGTAGATGCTCTTGCGCTCGGCGGACAGGCCGTGGCGCTCCAGCTCCTCCTGCATCTCCTGCCGGGAGACGGGGTGGTCCTCGTCGCTGCGCTCCAGCAGCAGCTTGGCCAGTATGGGCAGTTTGCGCTTGTAATTGGCGTTCTTCGCCATGGCGTATCCCCTCCTTCCGGGACCATGCTACCAAAACAGAAGTCCCATATTTGGGGATATTATAGCACGCCGGGGCGGAGATGACAAGTCCCATAAAAGGGGCCGCCGGTCCCCCGGCGGCCCCTTTGGCGTTCAAATCGTCACGGCTCCGGGAAAGGCTCCACGTACCCCTCCTCGCCGGGGTGGATGATGTCGGCGGTGGGCATCTCCGGCGGAGGCGTGCCCTTATCGGGAAGCTCAGAGGGGACCGTCAGGGGCTGGCCGGGGTCACAGGCCGGGGCCTCGCCGCCGTCGTTCCAGCGGGGCTCGCCCACGGAGTAGCCGGTGTTGTTCACCGCGCCGTCCGCGGGGAGAACGTCCAGATCGAACCCGCCGTCGATGGCGTATCGCACGAACCGGGCGCACAGCTCGCCGGCCCGCTCCGCGTCGTCAGTATAGAGACCCAGCTTATACCCCACGCCGTCCGCCACAAAGGACACCTCCCGGCCCTCCCGCAGCTCAGTGCCGTCGTCCAGGACGCAATAGCCCGTGTTCTTCAGGGCGGTGATCTCCACCCCCTGCCACTCCGTGTACTGATAGTCCTCGTCTGGAAAGACGATGCAGGAGGGTACTTCGCCGCCCTTCATGATCTCCAGGGACAGGAACAAACCGTCCCCGTCGGCGTACACAGACGCCGCCTGGGGTGTCCCATCCTCCAAAAACCAGAGCACGCCACCCCAGTCCAGGCCGTCCCACAGCAGGTGATCCTTCATAGCCTCCTCCCCGCCGCACAGGGCGGTCACGTCGTCCGCCACCGCGTCCCGGTAGAGGGCGCCGGACGGGGCCAGCGCGTAGTCCTGCCGGTCCAGCCCGGAGGCGTCCAGCCAGTTCAGGGCGGGCAGGAAGTAGTAAGCCTGGGTCTCCTCCTCCGCCAGCCAGTAACCCGGGTCCACGCCGGGGTTTTTGCCCACGTGCTCCGGGTCGTTTGGGTCGGGCGCGGGCTCCGCGGGCTCGGGGACGCCGGTGGTCAAAACGCCGCCGGGGTCGGGGATGGGCCAGGGGATGCCGGGAGCGGCCTCCCCTGGCCCCAGCGGGCCCACGGCGGGCTGGTCCGCGGTGGGCAGGCCCGCCGCCCAGGCCCCCACGCCGATGACCAGCGCCACCGCCGCCGCCAGCCCGCCCCATTTCAGCCAGGGATTGGGCCGCTTCTCCGGCGCTTTTAAGTTTTTCAGCTTCTCATGGAGGGTGTCGGATACCTCCACGCCGTCCATGTAGCGTTTATACCGTCTCATTCAGAATTCTCCTTTCAGCTTCCGCCGCAGGGCCTCCCGCGCCCGGCTCAGGTCGGACCGCACCGTCCCCGGCCGCCGGCCCAATATCCTGCCGATCTCCCCGGTGGAGTACCCCTCGTAGTAAAAGAGGTGGACCGCCGCCCGCTGGTCCGGGGGCAGCTCCAGGACGGCCTCCACCAGATCGGCGGTCTCGGCGTTGGGGGCGGGGTACACATCCAGCAGCTCCACGGTGGGGTGCCTCTGCCGGTCCCGGAGGACGTCCTTGCAGCAGTTGGCCGTCACCCGCAGCAGCCACGCCTTCTCGTGGTCCTCGTCCTTGAATTTCGGGCGCGTCTGCAAAAAGCGCAGAAAGGCCTCCTGCACCGCGTCCTCCGCCTCCGGCGCCGTCCCCAGGATGGCCAGGGCGGCCCGGTACAGCGTGTTCTCGTATTTGGTCACCAATTCCTCCAACCGGTCGGACGGGGTCATGCCCTTGCCCCCCCTTCACTGATAAAACGCACGGCGAGGCCCGATTGCTGCAAAGCTGAAAAATTTCTTGTGGAAAATCCTGTCCCTCTATGATATACTGTTTGCAAAGATCACGCAACCGAAAGGAGAGCGCGTATGGATCAGGAACTCCGGCTGGCCGTCCTCATCGACGCGGACAACGCCCCCCGCTCCGCCCTGCGGGAGATCATGGCGGAGGTGGCCGTGTACGGCGCCGCCACCGTCAAGCGCATCTACGGGGACTGGACCTCCCCCAATATGAACTCCTGGAAGCCCCTGCTGCTGGAGCACGCCATCACCCCCTTCCAGCAGTACAGCTATACCACCGGCAAGAACGCCACCGACTCCGCCATGATCATCGACGCCATGGACATCCTCTACTCCGGCAACTGCGACGGGTTCGTGCTGGTGTCCAGCGACTCGGACTTCACCCGCCTGGCCACCCGGCTGCGGGAGGCGGGGATGAAGGTCTACGGCATGGGGGAGAAAAAGACCCCCAAGCCCTTCATCGTGGCCTGCGACAAGTTCGTCTACATCGAGGTCATCCGGGCCGCCGCCCAGAAGGAGAAGGAGGAGGCCGCCCGCCAGGAGCGGGAGGCGGCCGCCCGAAAGG
>CANQKJ010000131.1 GCA_947624465.1 uncultured Oscillospiraceae bacterium | reverse complement strand
CTCGTAATATTTCTTGTAGATGTGCTCATCCACCTTTTTCGCGAACTCCTTGGCGGCGTTGTAGCCCATCTTCCGGTTACGGTTGTTCATGGCGGCCACCTCCACGATGGCGGCCAGGTTCCGCCCCGGCTTTACCGGGATGGTGATGGTGCGCAGCTGCACCCCCAGCAGGTCGGTGAACAGTTCCTCCGCGCCCAGCCGGTCGTAGACCTTGCCCTCCACCCAGTCTTCCAGGTTGATGAGCATATCGATGGGGCTGTCGAACTTGATGGCGGACATACCGAACAGGCGCTCCACATCCACCACACCGATGCCCCGCAGCTCCATATAGTGGCGGATCAGCGCCGGCGAGGTGCCGATAAGCCCGCCGCTGGGGATGCGCCTGATCTCCACCGCGTCGTCGGCGATGAGCCGGTGGCCCCGCTTGATGAGCTCGATGGCGATCTCGCTCTTGCCCACGCCGGACTCCCCCGCCAGCAGCACGCCCTCGCCGTAGACCTCTACCAGCACGCCGGGCCGGGTGATGGTGGGAGAGAGAGCCATGCGCAGATAGGCGATCATCATACTCATGATGTTGGCGGTGGTCTCGCCGGTGCGCAGGATGACCTGGCCGTGCTTTTTGGCCATCTCCATGCACTCGAGATAGGGTTCCAGCCCCCGGGCGAAGATGACCGCCGGCGGGTGGTACCCGAAGAGCATATCGAACCGGCGCTCCCGCTCCTCCACTGACAGGCCGTTCAGATAGGAGGTCTCCACCAGGCCGATGAGCTGGATGCGCTCCTTGTCGAAATAGTCGAAGTAGCCGGTCAGCTGCAGGCCGGGCCGGTCCACGTGCTCTATGGTGATCATCCTGTCCCGATAGCCCTCCGGCCCGTACAGCACCTCCAGATCGAACTGGTCGATGATGGTGCCCAGATGGATGCCCTTGCGCGCCGCCATAGGCTCACGCTCCTCTCAGCAGTTTACGAGCGGAATTATTATAACATACTCCCGCCCAGAAAAAAATAGTGGATTCCGCAAATTCGCTCTTGATTTTCCGTTTCCTTTCTGCTAAGATAGCATAGTTAGCGCGATCATGCAATTCCAACCAGCGAGGAGGTTTGTCAATATGGCCAAGTGCGAGTTCTGCGGCAAGGGCGTGAACTTCGGCATCCAGGTGTCCCACTCTCACCGTCGCTCCAACCGCCCCTGGAAGCCCAACGTCAAGCGCGTCAAGGCTGTGGTGGACGGCGCCCCCAGGCACGTCTACGTGTGCACCCGCTGCCTCCGTTCCGGCAAGGTCACCCGCGCGGTGTGATTTGAGCTCAAGCCAACCAACAAAGCGCCCCGTACCCATCAGGTACGGGGCGCTTTTCCGTTTCTGATGTGCTGTTCAGATCCAGCTCTGCTCCTCCTCCAGCTCTCCCCGCTTTTCACGGCTCATGAGCTGGGCGAGCACCAGGCGGGGGTCCTTGCCGTGGTACAGGGTCTCGTAGGCCCCGGTGGTAATGGGCATCTCCACCCCGGCCTTTTCAGCCAGTTCTCTGGCGCTGGCGGCGGCGTAGTAGCCCTCCACCACCGCGCCGCCCATCTCGTCCATGGCCTGCTGGATGGTCTTGCCCTGGCCCAGCAGGATGCCCGCCCGGCGGTTCCGGGAGTGCATGGAGGTGCAGGTGACGATCAGATCCCCCACCCCGGCGAGGCCCGCGAAGGTCTCCTTGCGCGCGCCCATGGCCACGCCCAGCCGGGCGATCTCGGTGAGGCCCCGGGTCATGAGCATGGCCTTGGTGTTGTCCCCCAGGCCCATGCCGTCGCAGCAGCCGGCGCACAGAGCGATGACGTTCTTCAGCGCCGCGCCGATCTCCACGCCGATGATATCCGGGGTGGTGTAGATACGGAACCGCCGGTTCATGAACAGGTCCTGGACCAGCTCGGCGGCCTTCCGGCTCTCGGAGGCCACCACCACGGCGGTGGGCACCCCCCGGCCCACCTCCTCCGCGTGGGAGGGGCCGGACAGCACCACCAGCGGGGTCCGCTCCCCCAGCTCCTGGGCAGCGGCCTGGTGGAGCAGCATGGAGGTCCCCTTCTCGATGCCCTTGGACACCAGCACCACCGGCACGCCGGGGTCGATGACCGTCCGGAGCGCCTTCGCCGTGGAGCGCACCGCGAAGGACGGGGTGGCCAGCACCACCAGGTCTCTCCCCTTCACGCAGGACAGATCGGTGGTCAGCTCCAGTTCGTCCGGCAGCGGCACGCCGGGGAGCATGGGGTTCTCCCGGCGGGCGGCGATGGCGCCGCTCTCCTCCTGGGTGTAGCTCCACAGGGCGGCCTCGTGGCCGTTCTCCAGCAGCACTAGGGCCAAAGCGGTGCCCCAGGCGCCGCTCCCGATGACCGCCGCCCTCATGGTTCGTCCTCCCCGCCGTCTCCGGCGGGCGCCTCAGCCACGGGTTCCTCCGGGGCAAGCTTCTCTGCCGGAGCTTCTGCGTCGGCCTCAGCAGGCTCCTCCGCAGGAGCCTCTGAGACGGCCTCGGCGGGCTCCTCCGGAACCTCGGAGGCGGCCTCAACAGGCGTTTCCGCAGAGGCGTCCTCCGGCTCCGTCGGGGCGGCCTCGTCGGGCTGTTTCCTGTGCAGGGTGAATTTGGACTCGGTGCCCTTCACCAGCCGGACGATGTTGGACCGGTGCTTCCAGATGACCAGCCCGCCCAAAAACACGGCGAACAGAGTGATGAGCCCGTCCCGGTAGACGATGGCGGAGGTCACCGGGAAGGAGGCCGCCGCGGCGATGGAACCCAGGGACACGTACCGGGTCAGCACGGCCAGCACCAGGAACAGGACCCAGGCCACCAGGCCCACCCGCCAGTCGATCATCCACACGATGGTCCCGCCGGACAGGATGCCCTTGCCCCCCCGGAACTGGAAGGTGCAGGGATACATATGCCCCAGCAGGCAGAAGACGCCCGCCCAGTATTTGGACAGTACCACCAGCTCCGGGGACAGCCTTCCGGCGATAAAGGCCCCGAACAGCACGGCCAGCACCGCCTTCAGCACATCGGACAGGATGACCACCAGGGTCAGCGGGCCGCCAAAGGTGCGGTAGAAGTTGGTCAGGCCGGCGTTGCCGCTGCCGTGGGCGCGTACATCGTCCCGCAGGATATACCTGGACACCACCACCGAGCCGTTGAAGCAGCCCAGGATGTAGGCCACCACCGCCACCCCCAGGGCGGCGGCGGCCAGCCACAGGGGGGGCACGTCGATGTTCTCGAAAATGTGGGTGAACATGGGTCAGTCCTCCTTGTCGCCCCGCTGGCGGATGGTGATTCGCACCGGAGTGCCGGTCAGGTCAAAGGTATTTCTGATCTGATTCTCCAGATAGCGCTGGTAGGAGAAGTGGAACAGCTTGGTGTCGTTGCAGAAAAACACAAAGTGGGGCGGCTTGACGCCGATCTGGGTCATATAATAGATCTTCAGCCGCCGGCCCTTGTCGGTGGGGGGCTGGACTCTGGCCTGGGCGTCGGCCAGGACCTCGTTGAGCATCCCGGTGGACACCCGCAGGGCCGCCTTCTCCGCCACCGCGTCGATATAGTCGAACAGCTTTCCCACCCGCTGGCCGGTCAGGGCGGAAATGAACAGGATGGGGGCGTAGGTCATGTAGGACAGGTCCCGGCGGATGTCCTCCTCCATGCGCTGCATGGTCTTGCCGTCCTTCTCCACCAGGTCCCACTTGTTCACCACGATGACGCTGGCCTTGCCCGCGTCGTGGGCCATGCCCGCCACCTTGGTGTCCTGCTCGGTGACCCCCTCCCGGGCGTCGATCATGATGACGCACACGTCGCTGCGCTCGATGGCCATGGCCGCCCGGAGGACGGAGAACTTCTCCACCCGGTCGTCCACCCTGGACTTCTTCCGCATCCCGGCGGTGTCGATGATGAGGTATTTCCCCCGCTCATTCTCAAAATAGCTGTCCACCGCGTCCCGGGTGGTGCCGGCCACATCGGACACGATGACCCGCTCCTGGCCCAAAATGCGGTTCACCAGGGAGGACTTGCCCACGTTGGGCTTGCCGATGACGGCCACCTTGGTCACGTCGTCCTCCTCCGGCTCTTCCTCCTCCGGGGGGAAATGCTCGAAGCAGGCGTCCAGCAGATCGCCGGTGCCGTGGCCGTGGACGGCGGACAGTGGCATGGGGTCCCCCAGGCCCAGGTTGTAGAACTCGTAGATGTCCGGGTCGGTGGGCCCGGTGGCGTCCATCTTGTTCACCGCCAGGATGACGGGCTTCCCCGCCCGCTGGAGCATCCCGGCCACCTCCTGGTCGGCGGCGGTCATGCCGGTGCGGATGTCGCAGACAAAGATGATCACATCGGCGGACTGGATGGCGATCTCGGCCTGTTCCCGCATGAAGGACAGTATCTGGTCGTCGGTCCCCGGCTCGATGCCGCCGGTATCCACGACCTGGAAGGTCCTCCCCCGCCACTCCGCCTCGGCGTACAGCCGGTCTCTGGTGACGCCGGGGGTGTCCTCCACGATGGACAGGCGCTTGCCGGTGAGCTTGTTGAACAGCATGGATTTCCCCACGTTGGGGCGGCCGACGATGGCCACCAGGGGCTTCGCCATGGATGATCACTCCTTATATGGGATCGGGCGGAACGCCCGGTAAAATCAGTCATAGTAGTATAACACGAACCGCGAAAAAAAGATAGGGGTTTTCTGAAAAAAGGCCAAAGAAAAAGCCGCCGCGGGGTGGCGGCAGCTTTTTGAGGACTTACTTCTTGTCGGCGGCGGGAGCCAGCTCGCGGCCATTGTAGGTCATGCAGCTCCTGCAGATGCGGTGGGGCAGGCACACGGCGCCGCACTTGGGGCAGGTATTGACGGAGGGAGTCGCCAGCTTCCAGACGGAGCTGCGGCGCTTGTTCCGACGCTGCTTGGAAATCTTACTCTTGGGGACGGCCATTTTGACACCTCCTTGTCGGTCTATGTCCAAAAGACATACTTTATACGTCGTCAGGTTTCTGTTCCAGCAGTTCGGCCAGCTTGGCCAGCCGGGGGTCCGTCTCCTTTTTGCAGCGGCACTTCTCCACGTTCAGGTCGGCGCCGCAGCCGGGGCAGAGGCCCTTGCAATCCTCGGAACAGAGGTTTTTTGTGTCCATCTCCAGCAGGAAGGTCTCCCGCATGAGTTCGTCCAGCTCCAGCGTCCCGTCCTTGTCCAGCAGGACGATGTCGTCGTTCTCCCCGTTCTCCAGCTCCTGGGCCAGCAGGGTCTCGTACTCCACCGTCTTCTCCCGTTCAAAGGGCTTGGCGCACCGGTCGCAGACCAGCGACAGAACCGTGTCCAGCCGTGCCTCCAGCACCATTGCCCCGGCCATGTTCCGCACCCTGCCCTCCACAGCGACAGGCTTTGCGATGGGCCGCCCGCCGTTCCACTCCACATCGGACAGGTCCATGCGGAAGGAGAACGGAAGTACCGCCCCCGGCTCGTGGGCGAATTGCTTGAGATCCAGCTTCATGACACACCTCGCATAATGGCACGGATGGTATTGTACCAAATCCATACCGGGTTGTCAAATCTTTTCTGCGGTTTTTTCAGAAAGTTTCAGGAAAATTTCAGGTGCCCAGCCTGATCCACAGGTCGTTGTAGAGGGTGCGGGTCTCCAGGGGCAGGCACACATACATCTCGCAGCGGTCCAGCACCTCGTCGGGGGCGGCCATGATCTCGTAGATCTCCGGGTCCAGGGGCTCCCCATACTGCTCCTCGTACCAGGCGGGGTACATCTCCAGGGCCTCACGGTTAGGAGATGCGTACCAGATGTAGTCCATGTTCCGCAGGTTGGCGTCGGTGGAGGCGATGAAGTTGATCCACTTCATCGCGTTGTCATAATGGGGGGCTTCCTTGAGCACGCACATGGCGTCCACGAACCAGTTGGAGCCCTCCTTAGGCACCACGAAGTAGTAGGTGGCGATGGCGGCGTTGCCGCCCTCCATGGTCTGGAACACCTCGTCCATCACCTTGCCCTGGAAGACCCCCCGCCGGGCGGCGTCCTCAATGAGGGCGTAGGCCTCCCGGATCTCGCTTTCGTCGGTGGTGTTCACCGAGCAGCCCAGATATTTGAGGGCGATGCCCAGAGCGTCCCGGGAGTTGTTGATGAGCAGCACGTTCCCGGCGTACCGGTCGTCATACAGGCAGGACCAGCTGTCGATCTCCTCCTCCACCATGGCGGTGTTGTAGATGATGCCCACGGTGCCCCAGGTGTAGGGCACGGTG